>BQJV01000017.1 GCA_021604885.1 Acidimicrobiales bacterium | reverse complement strand
GCGCGAGCGATCACCGCTCGAACCGCAGCGGTGCCGACACCGCGCCCCTGCGATTCGGCGTCGATCGCGACGTTCCGCAGCTCGCAGACGTCCTCGCCGTGCTCGATCGCGAGGACGCCGACGACCGAACCGTCGGCGGTTCGCACGAGAAGCGGCTCCCACCGACGGCCACCGGGGCGGACGTACGACTTCGCCAGGATCACGAGTGCGACGGGCTGATGATCGGCGACGAACGGCAGTTGCTCGTCCGTCACGCGCACCCCGAGGGCTTCGCGCCAGTTCGCCGCGTCGATCGGCTCGACTCGCACGTCCTCCACGAGGCTGACTGCCGCCTACGTGGCGGCGGCGAAGCCCTTGTCGAGGTCGGCGATGATGTCGTCGATGTGTTCCAGGCCCACCGAGAGCCGCACGAGCCCGGGGGTCACGCCCGTGGTCTCCTGCTCCTCCGGTGTCAGCTGACTGTGGGTCGTGGCCGCCGGCTGGATCACCAGCGAGCGCACGTCGCCCAGGTTGGCGAGATGACTATGGAGCTCGAGTGCCTCGACGAAGCTCTTGCCGGCTTCGAGGCCGCCCTTGATGACGAATGCCGGCACCGAGCCGTAGCCGTCCCCGCCGGTGACGGTCTGCGCGGTGTCGTACCACTTCGAAGAGGGGAGCCCGGCGTAGGCGACCGACTCCACCTGATCGTGGGCATCGAGGTATTCGGCCACCTTCTGGGCGTTCGAGAAGTGGCGCTCCATCCGCAGGCTGAGCGTCTCCAGCCCTTGGAGCAGCAGGAAGGCGTTGAACGGCGAGATCGCCGCGCCGATGTCGCGCAGGAGCTGCACGCGGGCCTTGATGATGTAGGACCCCGCGCCGAGCCCGGGCCAGTAGGCGAGACCGTGGTAGCTCGGGTCGGGTTCGGTGAACATCGGGTGCTTGCCCGACGCGCCGAAGTCGAACGTGCCGCCGTCCACGATCGCACCGGCGATCGCAGTGCCGTGACCGCCGATGAACTTGGTGGCGGAGTGGACCACGATGTCCGCGCCGTGCTCGATCGGGCGAATGAGGAACGGCGTCGCCACCGTGTTGTCCACGATGAGCGGAATGGAGTGCGCATGGGCGAGGTCCGCCACCTTGCGGATGTCGACGATGTTGTTCAGCGGGTTGCCGATCGACTCGCAGTAGAAGGCCTTCGTGTTGTCCTGGACCGCGGCATTCCACTCGGCCTCGTCGTCGGGGTCCTCGACGAAGGTGCAGGTGATGCCCATCTTCGGCAGCGTGTAGTGGAAGAGGTTGTAGGTGCCGCCGTAGAGCGCCGCCGCCGCCACGATGTGGTCACCGGACTCGGCGAGGTTCAGGATCGCGAGCGTCTCGGCGGCCTGGCCGGACGAGGTGAGCAGCGCCCCGGGGATGCCGACCGCGGTGTCGGTGCCGCCCTCCAAACTCTGGAGACGGGACTCGACCACGGCCTGGGTCGGGTTCATGATCCGGGTGTAGATGTTGCCGATCTCCGAGAGCGCGAAGAGGTTGGCGGCGTGCTCCGAGTCGCGGAACGTGTAGGCGGTCGTCTGGTAGATCGGCACCGCCCGGGCGCCCGTGGTCGGGTCCGGCTCCTGCCCGGCGTGGATCTGGCGGGTCTCGAATCCCCATTGGTCACTCATGTTGCCGGTGCTCCTCGTCTGCGAAGGCCCGACAGTCCCACAACGAGCGACGAGAACTCAAGGCGGGGGCCGTCAGAGTCCGTTCAGCGTCGCGACCGCGGTATGGACGTCGCCGATCGATGTGAAGTCGACGGTCACGAACGTCGCTGCCGTGGAGTGGAACGCCTCGCACTCCTCGATCCGGTCGAGCAGGAACGGGTTGTGGTTCACCTGCTCGGCGAGCTCGGGCGCACCGAAGAGGTCCGTCAGGAAGTGGTTGAGGATGAACAGGTCGTTCGTCGGCGCGCCCCGGTTGTCGACACACGAGAAGTCGCCGGGAACGCTGTTCGAGAAGTGGGTCTCGAACGCGTGCGTCCACACGTTCATCAGCCAGGGGTGGGCCGGGTCGGCGCTGTCGTCGGTCAGCACGATCAGCCGGGTGTCCGCGTCGATCAGCTCCCCGAGCGTGGGCCAGGCACCGCCACCATGGACGTAGGCCTCCGCCGTCAGGCCGGCGGCATCGAAGGCTCCTTCGGTGAGTGGCCCGCTGAGGTACGACTCGAGAATGAGGGTCACGACGGCCCCGGGCTCGGCGTCGAGGAAGGCGCGGATCTCGGCGAGACCTTCGACGAGGGGCTGGGACCCCAGCGAGCAGAACGTGTGGCAGAGATACGGGGTGTCGGGGTCGACTCCGGGCACCTGCACCTGCCCGAAGCCGTTCAGATCGCCGGCCCGGTAGGTGTCGAGCATGAGGCCCCGCACGCCGGCCGCGAGCTGGCCGGGCACGTCGAGGTGATGGTTGGGCCCGAACCAGCCGTCCGTCGAGTTCGACATCGCGTTGTGGGTCGTGACGGTGCGAACCGTGTCGTAGGGCCGAGTGCACAGCGCCACATGACCGTTGCACCGCACGTCCGGCACCGGTTCGTTCTCGGCGATCCAGGTGCCGTTGCGCTCAGCCAGCACGAGGACCGTCGCGGCGCCCGGGGGAATCTGTTCGGCCGGGACCTCGATCTCGAACGGCGCCTCGTCGTCGCCGATCGCCGGAGCGCCGAGCCCGGCGGGAAAGACCCACACCCGGTCGGCGTCGAGGTCGGTGGTGGTGATCGTGAGCGTGACGGTCGCGTCCGCCGCCGACCAGTCCGCGATCGAGTCGATCGTCGGCACCGGATCGCCCGGGAGGGGTACGGGCCAGACGCACGCAGTCGCGGTCAGGCTCAGGACGGCGAGCCCGGCCAGTCGGGGCCGAAGGCGGTCGAATCGGGATCGTGGCACGGTGTCGCTCCTCCGGCCGGAAGGTACCGCAGACCGCCCCGCGAGGCGCGACCGAGGGTCAGTCCGCGCTCCCGCCGGCGGAGCCGAAGCGGGCCGTGTCCAGCCGCGCGAGGCTCGCGTCCTTGTGGTGTCGTTCGTCCAGCGCGATCTGGCGGAGGAGGTCGCCGACGGTCGAGTGGTGTCCGTAGTCGTCACGGAACTCGCTGACCCACGGCTCCTCGTCGAGCTCGGGGTGGTCGGCGACGTAGCGCATGTACTCGTGTTCGGCGTGGTCTTCGAACTGGGCGTTGAGTTCGTGGCTCCAGCGGGGCCGCACGACGTACAGCAACCAGCTGACGTAGTAGTAGACCGCCGCGATCACCTGGGGCAGCACCCGGTCGCGGAAGCCGCTGAGAGGCGTGTCTCGCCGCTGCAGCAGCTCCTCGAGGATGAGGAGGTGGAAGAACTCGTTGTCCTGCTGCGCCCGGACCGTCTTCACCTCGTCGTGGATGTCGCGGGCCAGCCTCGGCCGCTGATGGGTGTGGGTGATGGCGACGTAGCCGACGTGCTCCCACGCGAAGTACGGGACCCGGGCCACCACCTCGAGCACCCGGAACTTGGGGAGCGAGGCCTCGCGTCCGTACAGCCGGTCCATGGTCGCGAAGAGCACGCGGGCAGGGATGCCCGCCCGCATCCGATCGCTCGCGAGTGTCCGATCCTGCTCCTGTCGAAGGTTCTCCGTCATGGCGCGACGTTCGGTGGTCACTCGGCGTCGAGCTGCTTGAGGAGCGTCTTCGGCGCGGTGAGGCGGAACGACTCGGTGATGATCTCGCGCAGCTCGTCGAGGTCGACGCCACCGACATCGAGGCGGACACCGACCCAACCGCGATGGCCGACATAGGGCGGGCGGAAGAAGCGGTCAGGCTCCTGCTCGATCAGCTCTTCCTGTACCCCGGGACCCGCGCCGACCCAGATCCCGACGATGCCATCGCCGTGATGATCGTCGACGCAACTCACGAAGACCTTCTTGTCGCGGATGAAGAACGTCGGCATGCCGTGGCTGATGCGTTCGTTGGTCTCGGGGAGCGAGAGCGCGATCGTCCGGACGTCGTCGAAGGGGTCGGCCATGCCACGACGGTACCCGCAGCCCCGCCACCAAAGGTAGGGTGCGGTTCATGAACGAAGGCGATGTCATCGACGACTTCGAACTTCTCGACCAGCACGGCGCGTCGATCCGGCTCAGCAGCCTCGTCGCCGACGGGCCGCTCGTGTTGTTCTTCTACCCGAAGGCCATGACCCCCGGTTGAACGAAGGAAAGCTGCCATTTCCGCGACCTGGCGTCGGAGTTCGGTGAACTCGGCGCCCAGCGAGTGGGAATCAGCGCTGATCCGGTGGATCGGCAGAAGGAATTCGACGACAAGAACAGCCTGGGCTTCCCGCTTCTGTCCGATGCCGACCGTGAGGTCGCCAAGGCGTTCGGTGTGAAGCGGCTCGGTCCGCTCCCGTCCAAGCGTGCGACATTCGTGATCGACGGCGATCGTCGGCTCGTGAAGTCGATCCGCAGTGAGACCGACATGATCAAGCACGCCGACGAGGCGTTGGACGCGCTCCGGGCCCTCTGAGTCTGCGGGCGCTCGCTCGGAATCAGAGCTCGTCGAGCCAGGCCGGCGCCCGGTCGAGAAGGAACTCGCCGACCTGCTGGCATCGGTCCAGCACGTCGCACAGCACTTCCTGGCCGAGATAGATCCGGGCGAGCGGGACCGTCACGCGCGCCACGATGCTGACGGCTCGTTCGGCCGCGTCGGTGACGGCCGCGAAGGAGTCGACCGCACTCACCTCGAGTGGAAGGTCGGTACCGCCGATCCCTGCGAGGTCCGTGGCCAGCACGAGCAGGTCGGGGCCGGCCGGCAGCGGCGGCAGCGCGAAGCCGATCGTGAACGGCAGGGTGATGTCGTCCGATGGTTCGCCCGTGTCGCCGATCTGCATCACCTCGTCCTCGAAGTGGATCAGCGAACGCGGGTCGACCTCGAGTGCGACGTGCATGTCGAGCGGGCCGTCACACGCCCGATCGGGGTGGAGGTCGATCTCCCAGGTCTGTCGGTTCGTATAGGTCTCGATGAAGTGACGTTCGTCGTGGACGTGGAAGCCGTGCTCGGCAACATGGTCCTTGAGGTCGGCGACGAAACCCTGGAGGTCGATCACGGCCATTGCGCCAAGGTTGCCACGATTCGACGCGGAATCGGCACTCGAATCGTGCCGCCCCGCGCCGGGCATGGTTCACTGCCTGTCGTGACAGCCGATGACGTGCTCGCCGTCCTCCACGAAGCGGCCGATGCGGTGGTCGACGCGTTCACCGAATCGATCGACTGGGGACCGTCCGGCCTGAAGACGGGCCAATACGCGTCGGACCTCGTCGCCGATGCCGCGGTGCTCGCGGTCCTCGGCCGAGCCGGGCTCCGTGTGCTCAGCGAGGAGAGTGGTCTCGGCCCGGGAGACGGCCCTGTCGCCGTCGTGGACCCGCTGGACGGCTCGACGAACGCGTCGCTCGATCTCCCGTGGTTCGCGACGAGCCTCTGCGTGGTGGACGACGAAGGCCCGTGGGTCGCCGTCGTGCACAACCACGGCAACGGCGAACGCTACGACGCGATTCGTGGCGGCGGGGCGCGCCGCGATGGGGCGGCACTTCCCGATCGATCCAACGATCCCGCCGGCCCCGGCACGACCGCGGTGAACGGTGTGCCCTCGCACGAGATCGGCTGGTTCCGCTGCATGGGCGCGGCCGCGCTGGACCTCTGTGCCGTGGCCGATGGCCGGTTCCGTGGCTATGTCGACTTCCACGGCGGGCTCGGCGTGTGGGACTACGCCGGCGCGCTCCTGATCTGCCGTGAAGTGGGCATCGAGGTGGTCGACGCCGAGGGCCGCGATCTCGTCGTGCTCGACCATGCCGCGCGCCGCGCACCGGTCGCCGGACCACCGGCGTTGCTCGACGAACTGCTGGGGCTACGGAAAAGCGCGGGACCGGCCCACTAGCGTTGGCGTCCTCGACTCGAGGAGGTCCCCATGCGACGCATTGCCATCGTGCTCGTCGTCCTCGCCGTGATCGCCGGAGCCTGCGGTGACGACACCGCCGACGACGCGACGCCTGACGAGACGACGACCGCCCCGTCCGGCAACGACGGAGGCGACGACACCACGGTCGGCGGCGACGATGGTCAGCCGTCCGGTCTTCCTGGCCTGGAGGACTACGAGGCCGTGGCGGCGACCCTCGAACAGCCCGAGTTCGACCGTGATCTTCCGCCCCAGGCGCCGGAATCCCCGATCGGGGCCTACGGCTACTCGCGTTACGTGTACACCCAGGCCGGCGGGGAGGTCGTGCCGTCGCTGATCGAGGGTCCGCTCGGCTACCAGACGCGATGCCAGGAAGAGGCGAAGGACTGCTCCTACCAGGAGCTCAAGGCGCTCTACGACAGTGGCGACGACGTCCCGTCCTACCTGGGCATGGACCGCGAGACGCTCGGCGCCCTCGTCGGCCAACTTGACGCGGTCAACGACGCGATCCACCAGTACGAGGACCTGGATGACGCCTGTGCCGCCGGCCTCTGGAAGAGCACCAACCAGATCGCGAACATGGGCATCCACATGATCGACGGGCTCGAGTCGAACACCTTCGACCCGAGTCGGCCGCAGATGGTGCTCTTCGCGAGCGAGGACGGGTTGGGCCTCGGAGCCGGCGAGATCGGCGATTGCCGCAACGGTGAGTGGACGGGTGCGGACGGCTATGTCCCCGTCGGGGCGGTGTTCAACGTGTCGCTCACACCCGACCATCCCGACGGATTCGCGGGTCCGATCGACAACTGGCACATCCACTACAACACCTGTATCTCGCGCAGCGAGGAAGCGGGGCAACTCGGCGTCGACGACAACGCCGCCGTGGGTGAGGGTGGCCGTGCCGCCACCACGTCCGCGGTCTGCCGCGAGCAGGGTGGACAGTTCCTCCCGGTCATCTCCAGCTGGATGATGCACGCCTATGTGGCCGATGGTTTCGAGGCGGAGTCGGGCGTCTTCTCGATGTTCAACCCGTCGGTCTGGCCGTTGTCGGACCCGGACACGCTCCTGGACGAACGCACGTCGCAGGTGGGGCCGGGCGTCGAGTCGGCGCAGATCCTGAACTTCAGCTTCGGTGATGTACGGGTCGGCGTCGGCGAGACCGTCCGTTTCGCCAACTCGGACTCGGTTCCCCACACCGTGACCGCCGGCTCGTTCATCGAGCCGAGCGACGCATTCGACTCCGGCGTGTTGGGCACCGGGCAGGCGTTCGAGGTCGCGTTCGACGCACCGGGGCAGTACGAACTGTTCTGTGTGCTGCACCCCGAGATGACGGGCGTCGTCACCGTCGAGTGAGGAGCGACCTGACTTTCGTGCGACGATCGCTCTTCCGGGCATTCGGACTGCTGCCTCGCCCATTTCGTCGCACCTTGATCCGGGCGCTGCGCCCCTCGTGGACCGCCGGCGCGGTCGCCGTCCTCCAGCGCGAGGACGGCCGATTCCTGTTCGTGAAGCCCGTCTATCGCAAGGGCTGGACGCTGCCGGGTGGGCTGGTCGACCGCGGCGAGGATCCGGGCACGGCCGTCGTCCGTGAGATGGGGGAGGAGGTCGGCGCCACGGTGCGCCTGGCCGGCGATCCGATGGTCATCATCGACTCGACCTACCGGCGCCTGGAAACCGCCTATCGCGTGGAGTTGGTGGACGGCATCGATCCCGACTCGCTCGTGGTCACCACCCCGGAGCTCGACGGCATCAGGTGGCACGCTGCCGATGACCTCCCGGGCCTCGAGCCGGAGACCAGCTTCCTGGTCGATCTCGTGCTTCAGGTCGACGACGGCGACTGGCCGGTGAAGGTGTGGCGCGACCGCGACAGGTGAGCCACGAGCAGTACCGTCCTCGGCCATGAAGCACTGGCTCGTCGCGTTCACCGTTCTCGCCGCAGGCCTGGCCCTCGCCCCACCGGCCGGAGCGGGTTCGGTCGACGGCTACGAGCCCGGCCCGTGCATCGTGAACGCGGTGGGCCCACACGACTTCGTCGACGTCTCACCCGGCGAGTTCTACTCGAACGCCGTCGGGTGGGCAGCGCTCAACGACATCACAGAAGGCACCGATCCGACGCACTTCTCGCCGTCGGATCTCGTGAGCCGAGCCCAGTTCGCGACCTTCCTGTGGCGCATGGTCTGCGAGCCTGCCGCGGCGGGTCTCGCCCCGTTCGTCGACATCCTTCGTCCGTCCTTCTACGCCGCCGCGGTGGATTGGCTGTGGGAGGAGGGGCACACGACGGGGCGCACCAAGACCACCTACGTGCCCGACGGTGATCTCACCCGGGCCGAGTTCGCGACCTTCCTCTTCCGCCTGGCCGGCGAGCCCGGTGGCGCGCCGCCGAGCGGCTTCCTCGACGTGGTCGCCGACTCGTTCTACGAGGACGCCGTCGACTGGCTGAAGTGGCGGGCGCTCACGACCGGTACGAGTCCCACGACCTTCGAGCCCGACCGACCGATCTCCCGGGCAGAGGCCGTCACCTTCCTGCACCGCCTCAACCTCAAGGCCGACGGGATCATCGACCCGGCCGACCTGGATCTCGGGTTCGACACCGTGCTGTCCGGGCTCTCGTCGCCGGTCGCGGCGACGGTCAACCCGGCGGACGGGTCGATCTTCATCGCCGAGCAGGGCGGTCGCCTGCTGCGCGTCCCCGCCACCGGCGGCGGCGATCCCGACTGGGGTGCGGGCGCAACCGAGGTGTGGTCGATCCCGGCCGGCTACAGCCTGCCGGGGTGTGGCGAGTGCGGGCTGCTCGGCGTCGCCGTGTCACCCGACGGCGGCCACATCTACCTGTCGTTCACCGCCTCGGGTGGGAGCCAGGCGCACCGCTCGATCGTGCTCGAGTACGCGCTCGTCGGGGGCGTGCCGTCGGGTGCGGCCGACGAACTGTTCGACGTCGAGCAGCCGTACACCAACCACAACGGCGGACACCTCACCTTCGGCCCGGACGACCTGCTCTACCTGTCGTTCGGCGACGGCGGATCGGGAGGCGATCCGGATGAGAACGGCCAGGACATCAACACGCTCCTCGGCAAGATCCTCCGCGTCGACCCGTCCGGCGGGCCCGGCTACACGAATCCCGAGTCGAACCCGTTCGAGGGTGGTACGCCGGGCTTCGACCAGATCTTCGCCGTCGGCGTCCGCAACCCCTGGAAGTTCTCCTTCGACACCGAGACCGGTGACCTGTGGGTCGCAGACGTCGGCCAGGATCGGCGGGAGGAATTCACCCGCCTCGAAGCCCACCTCGGTGGCGGACTCGGCGCGAACCTCGGTTGGGACACCTGGGAGGGCACCTACAACCACGAACCGTCCGACCCGGCGATCGCGGATCATGTCGGCCCCACCTACGAGTACACGACCAACGGCGTCGAAGGTGGCTCGATCACCGGCGGGTTCGTCTACCGAGGCGACGACATCGTCGGGTTGAACGGCACGTACCTCTGGGCGGACTTCAAGGAACCCGAGCTGCGCGGGTTCAACGACGAGTTCAGCGGCGGTGCGATCTGGTTCGACGTCGACGTGCCCGGTGGCTCCGTCACATCGTTCCTACAGGATCTCCACGGCGAGGTCTACGCGATCTCCCACGGCGGTTCGATCTCGAAGGTCGTCCCGGCGTAGCGCGTGTAGCTCATCATCATCCGCGGTCGGTCCGAGCAGTTCATCGCGATGTTGTGCATGAGCCAGGGGTGCATCACGACGAGGTCGCCGGCGTCGCCCGTGAGCTCGGCGACGCGCACGTCGACGCCGTCGACCGCGGCGCCGTCGAACAGACGCTTGGGTGGTGTCGTCGGGTCGTTCAGGCCCGCGAACCACTCGTTGCGCCGGAGTGCCTTGCGGGCGTCCGCACTCTGTCCCGCGTCGCCCGCCGGTGATGTCTCGACCATGCGACGGACCAGTCGGTGCGAACCCTCGACCACCAGCGTGCCGCCACCCTGCGGCTCGACCCGATCCACGAAACCGAGGAATCGGATCGCTCCCCACGTGGCCGTCGGCCCGCGGGGCGGGAGGTCGAAGTGCCAGGTCTGATGGGGGAGTGTCCACGGGCCGGGCTCGGGCAGGCTGAGCAGCGCCTGCGGTCGACTTCCGAGATCGCTCCATCGCCCGGCCCCGATGAGCTGGTCGGCGAGGCGATCCAGGTCCGCGCCGAGGAACGGATCGAAGGCTCCGGCCTTGCGGAGTGCCTGGAGCTTGGCGATCTTCGCGGGCCATTCGTCGCGGTGGCCGGGCTCGATGCCGCGGCTGCGCAGGAAGGACCAGACGGCACCCTGCATCGCGGCGACGGCCTCCCGGTCCACGAACGACGGGAGTCGAAGGTGACCCCGGCGCTCGAGTTCCCCGAGTTGTGCCTCGTCGAGCACGTCAGTCTCTCGGCACGAGCACCATCTGGGTGCAGCGGAACATCGCCATCGTCCGACCGGTGGTCTCGTTGCTGACCTCGACGTCCCACACGTGGGTCTGTCTCCCGAGATGGGCCGGGGTCGCGACGGCGACGACGCGCTCGCCGACCCGCGCGCTCGACAGGAAGTTCGTCTTCAGCTCGATCGTCGTGAAGCTGTGGCCCTCGGGGATGTTGTTGCCGCACCCGGCGGCACACAGCGTGTCGGCCAGCGAGATGATCGCCGGTGCGAACAGGAACCCGGTGCCGGCGATGAGGTTGTCGACGACATCGATGTGGCCGACGACCCGATCCGGCTCGTTCTCGTCGAACACCACGCCGTGCAGGCCGGGGGCGAGGGGGCCGAAGAACTCGTTCATCTGAGCGGCGGTGCGCATCCGCGAAGTCTGGCCCACGAGTGGCACCGGTGCGCAGCGGATACGTTGCGGGCCATGGGATTGCGTGAGATGGCAGGCGACATGGCCCGGACGTCGTCCGGCGTGTGGAAGGGGATCGCCGACGCCGTGGACCCGTCCGGACGCAAGCCCCGTGAGACACCGGCGCCCACACCCGAGCCGGCCGCGCCCACCCTGGGCCCGGATGACGACGCGGGCACCATGGTCGTCCCGCTCGACACGTGGACCCGGATCCTCGACCAGCTCGGCAACCTCCACGACGCCGGTCAGCAGCTCGCCGACGCCCGCGAGCGCGCCGCCAAGGCCGAGACGGAGAACGAGTTCCTCCGCGAGCAGGTCCGCGAACTCAAGCAGAAGGCCCCTCGTCGCCGCCCACCCGCCGCGCCCCGCAACGATCCACCGGCTCTGCTGAGCGAGCCGGTCACCGAGCCCGTCGCCCTCACTCCCGAGCGTCGCCGCATCCGCGCCCGCCGGGCAATGAGCCGCTGGCTCGAGCCCCGCAACCCCGACCCGCGCTGACGACGTCACCGGTACGCTCGTCATCTGCGGGCGCATAGCTCAGTTGGCTAGAGCGCTTCCCTTACAAGGAAGATGTCGGGGGTTCGAGTCCCTCTGCGCCCACTCGTCGAACCGGCGGCCGAGCTCTGTCGCCGGACGCCGAGGCTCCTACTCGACGGCCTCGAATTGCACGGTCTCGGGATTGAAGACCGCGATCACGCCCGCCGTGTCCGACAGGTCGAACTTGTCGGGGCCGGTGCTTGCCGCGCGCAGGTCGGTCACCTCGATCGGGCCGAAGCTCTCTGCGGCTTCCGCAAACGACTCGGTCGTCAACTCGGGGCCGGCGGCGGTCGCGATCTGGGCGAAGATCTCGAACACCTGGCACGCCATGATCGTCGGCGCGAGATTGTTGCGCGATTCGTCGAGGGCGACGTCCTCGCCGGTGGCGGTCTGGAAGCGGTCGACACACTCCCGTACACCATCCTGGCCGGTCTCGTATTTGGTCGCCTGATCGACTCCCTCCACAAGCGCGGTGGCGTTCTCGAACGGCGTGAGGTCCAGCCCGAATTGGTCCTGCAGGAGCGACGGGCTCACGCCGGGCCCTTCGGGGAGCAAGATGGGAAGGTCGATGGCGGAGTTGTTGTAGGCGATGAGCAGCGCCTGCGAGTTCAACGGGGTCGAAGCCAGCACCGCCTCGGCATCACTCGATTGCCAGACCTCGGTGAGGGTCTGCAGCTCCGCCTCCAGGGCGAGCTGGTCTTCGCCGGTTTGCAGTCCCACGGTGTCGGACACGACGTCGATCCCCGCGGCGTCGAGTGCCGTGAGGTACTGCTCGTGTGCGGCCGCGGCCCGGTCGGCGCCGTGAACGGCGATCTTCATGCCCTCGCTGAGCACGCCGCCGTCGACCAGCGCGGCAACTCGAGCGTCGACGAGACGCGCGGCGTGGGGCAACACGGTGATGCCCGGCGCGGTGTAGCTCGCCATCTGGTCGGGTGAGATGTCGAACGCACTGATCACGATGGTGTCGTTGAGCGCCCCGTAGCAATCGGCGGTCGTCAACGGGAAGAGCCCGACTGCGGCGAAGACCTGCACGTCGTCCACGAGGTCGACGCATGCCTCGTCGAATGAGAGGGGATCGAGCGGGTTGGCCCCGTGGAACGTCATCTCCAGGTCGCGGCCATGGATGCCACCGGCATCGTTGATGCTGTCGACCATCACCTGGAACTTCGCCTCGAGGTCTCCCGGGTCGCGGCCGATCACCGAGGTGTCCGGGAACACGACACCCACCCGGATGGCGGACTCCGTCACGCCGGTGTCCGTCGCGGTGAGATCGGCCGGCTCGTCCTCGGTCCCGGCTGCGTCCTCACCATCGACATCTGGTTGGGGGTCGGGCTCGGCGTCGGGCTGCTCGCCGTCGCCCTGGGTCACCGATGGCTCGTCGGGCGATGCCCCCGGCGCACCGTCGTCGCCGCAGGCCGCGGCGAGGAGGACCAGTGCGACTAGTGCGGCAATGGGTCGCGTCATCGGGCGTACTCCTCGTCGTTTGAGCCCCTGGTGTCGGATCAGCGAACCTATTCCGAGCGTGTCGTCGTCGTCCCATTCGTGCGGGCGCACGATAGAGTCGTCGATGCCCGGGTGGGATGTCCACCCGTGGGTTCGCAGACCGGGTGTGGTTTTCCAGTCAAGTGAGCCACCCCGACTGATCCCGACCTCGCCGAATTCGCCGAGGCGCCCGAACCCTGATTCCGCTCGCTGACCTTTGCGAGCGAGGAGACCCATGACCAAGACGTTCGCCCGACTGGGCGTACCCGAGCCGATCTGCAGCGCCCTCGCGCGCAACGGCATCACCGAGCCCTTCGAGATCCAGGCGGCGACGATCGAGGACACACTCGCCGGACGCGACGTGTGCGGTCGCGCCCCGACAGGCTCGGGCAAGACCCTGGCCTTCGGCGTGCCCCTCGTCGCCCTCGCCGAACGGGCCGAGCCTCGCCGCCCGCGGAGTCTTGTGCTCGCCCCCACCCGCGAACTCGCCGATCAGATCGCCTCCGAACTGCAGGTGTTCGCCGGCCGAACCCGCGTCGCGGTCGTCTACGGCGGCGTCGGCTACGGTAAGCAACGCAGTGCGCTGCGCTCGGGTGTCGACATCCTCGTCGCCTGCCCCGGCCGGCTCGAAGACCTCATCCAGCAGGGTGACGTGAGTCTGGGCGCGGTCGAGCGAATCGTGCTCGACGAGGCCGACCGGATGGCCGACATGGGATTCATGCCGGCGGTGCGGCGGATCCTCGACCAGACGGCGTCGGACCGCCAGACCCTCTTGTTCTCGGCGACGCTCGACGGCGATGTCGCCGAGCTCACTCGTCGCTACCAGAACGACCCGATCCGCCACGAGGTCGGCGAGGAGACCCCCGACATCACGGCCGCGGAGCATCACTTCTGGAAGGTCGAGCAGAGCGACCGTTCCCGGATCACGGCGGACGCGATCAATGCGGTCTCGCCGGCGATCGTGTTCTGTCGCACCCGTCACGGCGCCGACCGGTTGAAGAAGCAGCTCGCCCGGGCCGGCGTGGGCGCCGCCGCCATTCACGGCGGGCGGAACCAGAGCCAGCGCAACCGGGCCCTCGCCGAGTTCGGTGACGGCCGGACGCAGGCACTCGTCGCCACTGACGTCGCCGCGCGTGGCATCCACATCGACGAGGTCGCTTCCGTCATCCACTACGATCCTCCTGGCGACCACAAGGCCTACATCCACCGCTCAGGCCGCACCGCCCGCGGCGGGCGTGGCGGAGTGGTCGTGTCATTGGTCCAGCCGGACCAGGCCAAGGACGTGCGTCGCATGCAGCGCGACGTCGGCCTCGACCATCAGATCATCGAACCCGACACCGATCGGCTCAGCGCCGCACCGGAGCGGGGAAACAGCTCCACACGGACTCGACACGATGTCGGTTCCGCGAACAAAGGAAGAAATATGCAAGGCACCGTGAAGTTCTTCAACAACGACAAGGGCTTCGGCTTCATCGAACGCGAGGGAGACTCCGACGTCTTCGTCCACTTCTCCAACATCGCCGGCGACGGCTTCAAGTCCCTCGAAGAAGGCCAGAAGGTCGAGTTCGAGGTCGGACCCGGCCGCAAGGGTGACGAAGCCCTGAACGTCCGCGCCATCTGAAGCGAGGGCGGGGTCGATCCGCAGTCGGGCGTGTTTCGATGCGCCCGATGCGGATGACCCACCCACCTCGGCCGAAACCGGACGTCTGTCGCCTATCGTGCAAGCGATGGCCGACGACGACGTTGACGCGACCCCGCAGACCCTGGTCGGCATCGCGTTCCCCGACATCTATCGAGCGCAGGAGTTCATGACTGCGGCGCTCGGCCTCGCCGCTCGCGGTGACCTCGTGTTGGTGGACCGGGTGCTCATCACCAAGAACGACGACGGAACCACGCGCGTCGTCGAGACCACCGACCCCCAGGGTGGGCGCACTGCGCTGTCCGGGGCAGTGTGGGCAGGCCTGATCGGCCTGCTCGTCGGCGGCCCGATCGGCTGGGTGACCGGCATCGCGGCCGGCGCCGGCGCCGGAGCCCTCGTCGCGAAGGTCGTCGATCTCGGCATCTCCGACGAGTGGGTGGCCTGGTTCAAGGAGACCGTGCACCCCGGCTCGGCCATCGTCGCGCTCCTCGCGACCGACCTCGACGAGGAGGCGCTCGTCGGTGAGGCGAAGCGCTTCACCGGGTCGGATCTCGTCTACGCCAATCTCGACGACGGCACGGTCGATCGTCTGGCCGAAGCCCTCGGCGATTCCGACGGCCCGACGGCTCGCGCCTCTGACGCTGGAGAACCAACCGAGGGCTCCTGACCTCGTATCGGTGGCCGGTGGTCGCTGAGGCTCGACAGCTACTGTGGTCACGTCATGCCCACCGAACACCCGCGACTGTCCGATCGGGTTGCGCTGGTCACCGGCGTCTCCCGACCGTCGAGCATCGGTGCAGGCATCGCTGAGCGACTCCACCGATCCGGTGCCACCGTCGTCGCCACGGGCTGGCCGGCTCACGACGACGAAATGCCATGGGGCTCCGACGATTTCGACCCCGACTTCGAGCTGCGCCATCGCGACCTCGAGGACCCGACGGCGCCGGCGAAGATCGTCGACGAGGTCGTCGACGACCACGGCCGGATCGACATCGTCATCGCCACGCATGCTCGATCGTCCAGCCAGACGCTGGACGAGCTCACCATCGACGAACTCGGGCGAAGCTGGGCGGCCAATGTCGCCAGTGTGCTGCTGCTCGCGCAGCAATTCGCGCGGAGACACGAGCCGGTGGCGGCCCCCGAGACCCCGACCGGGCGAATGATCTGGTTCACCAGCGGACAACACCTCGGCCCGATGCCCGATGAGCTCGCCTACGCCGTCACGAAGGCTGCCCTGCACGGCATGACCACCTCGCTCGACCGCGCACTCGGGTCGACCAGGATCATCGGCAACTGCATCAACCCCGGACCGGTCGACACCGGATGGGCAGACCCTGATGTCCACGCACGCGTCGCCGGGATGTTCCCCGACGGGCGGTGGGGGACGCCCACCGACATCGCCGATGTCGTGCACTTCCTGGTCTCCGACGAGGGCGCATGGATCCGAGGACAGGTCCTCGACTGCGAAGGCGGATTCCACCGGTTCCCGATCTGAGCTCGATCGGCCGATGCCGGTCGTCGACGCGATGGGGGGCTCATCGATGGTCGTCGAACCGGGGCGCGCCGTCCTCGAGCGGGACCCGTGCTCCGTTCGCGGCGAAGCTGATGGCGTGATACCAGCCGGCCAGGAGGAGGAGGTCGAGGACCTGTTCGACGGCGAGCGTGTCCGACAGGTCCGCCCAGGTGGCGTCGGTGACGCACGCGCCGTCGTGGAGCTCGTCGGCGGCGCGGATGAGAACCGCCTCGTCAGGCTCCCAGCACGAGTCGTCGGGCGAACCGTGGGTGATCGACCGCAGTTGCGCCGGTGTGAGACCGACACGGTCCGCGAAGAAGGCGACGTGGACGCCCCACTCGTACTCGCAGCCGCACCGAGCGGTGACGCGGTCGATCACGAGTTCCCGCTGGCGCATCGTGAGCGACAGGTCCTTGGACAGCTCGTAGCTGCCCCAACCGCCCATCGCCCGCGCCATCGGCAGGTTGTGGGCGAACGTGCGGAACAGGGCGATGGGCGGCACGCCGGGCGGCATCATCTGCTCGAGTTGTGCACCGACGTCGGTGGTGTAGGGCGGAACGAGGGGGGCGATGCGTGGGGTTGTCATGTGCGAAGTCTCCAATGGGCTAGGTTTCGCTATTCGAAACGTCGATTCGTACCCTACGTTTCGGATATCAAAACGGAAGGCAGTTGCGATGGGGGAGAGTCGAGTGCCGATGCCGGGCGAGCCGGTCCGCGGTTCATCCTCCGGCCGGCCGGTCATGGCGGCCATGGACCTGCTCGGCAGACGGTGGGCGCTGCGTGTTCTGTGGGAGCTGCGCTCGGGCCCGCTGGGCGCACGAGCGTTGAAGGAACGATGCGACGAGATGTCGTCGAGCGTCCTCTACGACCGGCTGCGAGAACTCGCCGAAGCGGGACTCATCGAAAAGGACGACCGTGGCGACTATGCCCTGACAGTCGTGGGCGAGGGGCTCGGCGCAGCCCTTGCTCCCCTTGACGAGTGGGCCGAGCGATGGGCCCGAGGCAAGCCGACGCGACCATGACCGAGCCTCGATATAGCGCCGTCGTAGTCGGGGGCGGTCCGGCGGGGCTGATCGCCGCTGAGGTACTCGCCGAGGCGGGTCTCGGCGTGACGGTCTTTGACCACAAGCGTTCCGTCGGTCGGAAGTTCCTCCTCGCCGGACGGGGTGGTCTGAACATCACCCACAGCGAGCCGCTCGATGCGCTCGTCGACCGATTCGGTCCCCGCAGGGACCGGCTCGAGCCGATCATCCGCCGATTCACTCCTGACGACGTGCGCGCCTGGTGCGCCGGGCTCGGCGAACCGACCTTCGTCGGCTCGAGCGGCCGGGTGTTCCCCGAGTCGTTCCGGGCTGCGCCGCTTCTGCGAGCGTGGCTGAGGAAACTCGCTGATCTGGGCGTGGAGATTCGAGGAGACCACCGATGGTCGGGTTGGGTCGATGACGACGACGGCACTCCCATACCGACATCCGCCCGGTTCGGTCAAGCCGACGGTTCCACGGTCGAGGTTGCTGCGGACGCGGTCGTGATCGCGCTGGGCGGGGCGAGCCGGCCGCGAGTGGGGTCCGATGGTGGCTGGGTCGACGAGTTCGAGCGGCGCGGTGTGGACGTCGTGCCCCTGGAGGCGGCGAACTGTGGCGTCGAGGTGCCGTGGACCTCCGAGTTCGCGGAGCGCTTCGCGGGC
>BQJV01000016.1 GCA_021604885.1 Acidimicrobiales bacterium | reverse complement strand
GCGTCGTTTCCGGGCTCGGCCAGGATCGCTGCCTTCCGGGCACGATCCTCCTCACGGAGGTCATCCGCCTGCAGCCACTCCGGCGCACCGAGGTTGCGCACGGCCATCCGCCAGCGGAACGGTGGCGCGAAGATCGGATGGTCGACGACCTCCGGGAACGACAGGGGCACGGCGCTGATTGTCGCGCGGTCCTGGGCCGTCATGGCACCCATTCGACCGTCCGTTCCGCCCGCGCCCGCGCCGAGACCGCGCCGACGCGCACCACGACCTCGACCACCGAGCCGATCTGGCGGAAGAACTCGAGCTCGCCGCCATTCACCGCGGCCATCGACATTGCCGCCGCCGCTCCCCCGTCGGCGCCCGCGAGCGCCGCAGCATCAGCAGCCGTGCGGGCGCGGGCCGCGTCGTCGGCCGACGCACCGAGTTGGCCGACGACCACCGCCGCGACCAAGGCCACCAGCACCACGACGACCATCAGGGGTGTCGCCTGACCCCGCTCCTCCGAACGCACGTGCGCGCCCATCTTCCGTCCTCCTCGTTGTCACGAATCGGGGGAAGTGGGGAGGACGTGTCAGTCGGTTTCGTCCGTGGATTCGCCCGCAGACTCCTCGGAAGCATCCTCGAGCGGCGCGGCGAGGTCACCAGCGACGAGATCGGCGGCATCGAGATCAGCGAGCTCATCGGTGACCTCGTCCCCGATGGTCATCAGCGCGATCGACGCCACCTCGTCGCCCTCGTCGGGGCTCATGACCTTCACGCCGCTCGCGGAGCGGCCCTGGCTGGAGATGTCTTCCACCCGGGTACGGATCAGGACTCCCTGGGCGGTCATGGCGAGGATCTCATCGTCATCGTCGACCATCAGCGTGCCGACGACATGCCCCTTCGCCTCGACGATCTTGATGCCGACGACGCCCATACCGCCGCGTCCCTTGGCCGGGTACTCGTCCACACCGGTGCGCTTGCCGTAGCCCTGGCTGGTGATGTGGAGCAGCATCGATCCCTCGCGGGCGATGTCGCATGCGACGACCTGGTCGTCGGGCTTCTTGAACTTCAACCCGATGACACCGGCCGCGTTGCGACCCATCTCCCGGACCTGCTCCTCCTTGAACCGGATGGTCTGACCGAACTTCGACGACAGCAGGATGTCGAAGAGGCCGTTGGTCGGGATGACCTCGACGAGTTCGTCGTCATCGTTGAGCTTGATCGCGATCAAGCCGGCGCGCAGCGACGAGTCGTAGGCGTTGAACCGGGTCTTCTTGACCCGGCCCTTCTTGGTGGCGAAGAAGAGGTAGCGGTTGGTCTCGTAGTCACGCGTGTCGATGATCGCCTGGATCGTCTCATCGTCCTGCAGGGGCAGGAGGTTGACGATCGCCGTGCCGCGAGCTGTTCGCGACGCCACCGGGATCTGGTGGGCCTTGAGACGATAGACCCGCCCACGGGTCGAGAAGAACATCAGATAGGAGTGGGCGGTGGTCTGGATGAGGTGGGTGAGCTCGTCCTCGCCCTTCAACTTGGCGCCGGCGATGCCGCGGCCGCCGCGTCCCTGGGTCTTGAACTCCTCGGTCGGCACGGTCTTCACGTAGCCGGACGCCGACATCGTGAACACGAGCGGGTCGTCGTCGATGAGATCCTCGATGTCGAACTCGCCCGGATCGATCTCGAGCAGCGAGCGGCGCTCCTCGCCGAAGGTCTCGCGGATCTCGCCGAGCTCGTCGATGATGACGGTACGCAGGCGTTCGTCGTCGCCGAGGATCGCCTGGAGGTCGGCGATGGTCTCGCGGAGCTCACCGGCCTCTTCCTCCAGATCACTGCGACCGAGCCGGGTGAGCCGGCCGAGCTGCATGTCGAGAATGTGATTCGCCTGGACCTCGGAGAACTCGAAGGGCCCGGCCATGAGGGCTTCGCGGGCCGCGCCGCGGTCCTCGCTGGCACGAATCGCAGCGATGATCTCGTCGATCAGGTCGAGCGCCTTGATCAGGCCCTCGACGATGTGGAGACGCTTCTCGGCCTGGTCGAGGCGGTACTCCGACCGACGGGTGATGACCTCGATCTGGTGATCGACATAGGCCACGAGCGCGTCGCGGAGGTTGAGCGTGCGGGGCACGCCCCCGACGAGGGCGACCATGTTCACGCCGAAGCTGGTCTGGAGCGGAGTGCTCTTCCAGAGATTGTTGAGCACGACCTCGGGGTTGGCATCGCGCTTCAGGGTGATGACGAAGCGGGTGTCGTCACCGGACGACTCGTCATTGACATCGGCGATGCCCTCGAGCTCGCGATTGTTGACGAGCTCGGAGATCTTGCGGGCGACCGCGCCGGCGGACACCTGATACGGAAATGCCGTGACCACGATGGCCTGGCGCTGTCCCCGCTCCTCGAGCTCGGTCGCGGCCCGCATCTTCACTGAGCCACGGCCCTCCCGGTAGGCGGACTCGATGCCGACACGACCGAGAATCTGACCGCCGGTCGGGAAGTCGGGGCCCTTGACGAACTCCATGAGGTCATCGACGGTCGCTTCGGGGTTGCGCAGCAGATGTACGACCGCGTCACAGACCTCGTTGAGGTTGTGGGGCGGGATGTTGGTGGCCATGCCGACCGCAATGCCCTGGCTGCCGTTGACGAGCAGGTTGGGGAAGCGTGATGGCAACACGTCGGGCTGGGTGAAATCGCCCGAGTAGTTGTCGACGAAGTCGACGGTGTTCTCGTCGATGTCGGCCAGCATGCGCATCGCCAGGGCATCGAGCTTGCACTCGGTGTAGCGAGCGGCCGCCGGCGGATCCTCCGGTGAGCCGTAGTTGCCGTGGAAGTCGATCAGCGGGTGACGCAACGAGAACGGCTGCGCCATGCGGGCCAGAGCGTCGTAGATGGCGCTGTCGCCGTGGGGATGGAAGCGGGCCATCACGTCGCCGGTGACGCGTGCGCACTTCACATGGTTGCGATCGGGACGGAAGCCCTGGTCGTACATCGACCACAGGATCCGGCGGTGGACGGGCTTGAGCCCGTCGCGTGCGTCGGGCAGCGCACGGCTGATGATGACCGACATCGCGTAGTCGAGGAAGGAGCTCTCCATCTCCTCCTGGATCTCGATGACGGTCACGTCGTCCGGTTCGCCGTTGTTGTCGAGCTCGTCGGTGGTGGGTGTGTCAGACATCAGAAGTCCAGGTTCCGCACTTCGCGTGCATTCGTGACGATGAAGTTCTTGCGCTGCTCGACGTCGTCACCCATCAGGATCGACATCACCTCGTCCGCGATCGCGGCCTGCTCGACGGAGACCTGGAGCAGCGACCGCGACCCCACATCCATCGTGGTGTCGCGCAGCTCGTCCCAATCCATCTCGCCGAGACCCTTCAGACGTTGGAAGTCCTTCGTGTAGTTGGGTCGATCCGCCATGAAGGCGTCCTTCGCGGCGTCGTCCTTCAGGTACACGGTCTCCTTGTTGGAGATCTTCGTGGAGTAGAGCGGCGGCTGGGCGATGTAGACGAAGCCCGCCTCGACGAGCGGGCGCATCTGGCGGAAGAAGAAGGTGAGCAGCAGGGTGCGGATGTGGCTGCCGTCGACATCGGCATCGGCCAGCAGGATCACCTTGTGGTAGCGGGCCTGCTCGATGTCGAACTCCTCGGCGAACCCCGCCCCGATGGCCGTGATGAGGGTCTGGACCTCGGTGTTCTTCAGCATCTTGTCGATGCGGGCCCGCTCGACGTTGAGGATCTTGCCGCGGATCGGCAGGATCGCCTGGGTCTCGGGGTCGCGGGCGCGCACCGCGGATCCACCGGCCGAGTCGCCCTCCACGATGAACAGCTCGCGCCGCTTCGGATCCTTGGACGAACAGTCCTTGAGCTTGTCGGGCATGCCCGCCCCGTCGAGCAGGGACTTCGAGCGAATGGCCTTGCGGGCGTCCGCCGCGGCGACGCGGGCCCGAGCCGCATTCGTGGCCTTCGTGACGATGACCTTGCCCTCGCCCGGGTGCTCCTCGAGCCACTCGGCCATCTTCTCGTTGGTGACCTTCTCGACCAGCGAGCGCATCGAGACATTGCCGAGCTTCGACTTGGTCTGGCCCTCGAACTGGGGCTCGCCGATGCGGGCGGAGATGATCGCGGTGAGACCTTCGCGGATGTCCTCGCCCGTGAGGTTCTCCTCCTTCTCCTTGAGCAGCCCCTTGTCACGCGCGTAGGCGTTGACGGTGCGGGTGACCGCGGTGCGGAACCCCTGCTCGTGCATGCCGCCCTCGAGGGTGGCGATGCCGTTGGCGAAGCTGTGGAGGCCGTCGGCGTTGAAGCCGGTGTTCCACTGGAAGGCGATCTCCACCTCGTGGGGGTTCTCGTCGATCTCCTCCTCGCCCGAGAAGTAGCCGACCGTGGCGAAGAGCGCTTCCTTCGACGCATTGACGTGGCTGACGAAGTCGATGATGCCGCCCTCGTACATGAACGTGACCCACCCGTCGGGATCCTCGGTCTCGACCGTGGATGTGGGACGCAGGTCACGGACCCGGATCTCCAGACCGCGATTGAGGAACGCCATCATCTGGAAGCGTTCGAGCAGGGTCTGGAAGCGGAACTCGACCTCGTCGAAGATCGTGGGATCGGGCCAGAAGCGCACGGTGGTGCCGGTGCGGGCCTCCCCATCGTCGCCGACCGGCGAATCGCCCGTGGCCGCGAGCCGGTCACGCAGTTCGCCGCCGTCGGCGAACGACATGAAGTGACGACTCCCCTGCCGGTCGATGTCGACCTCGACGCGCCGAGACAGGGCGTTCACGACAGAGATGCCGACACCGTGGAGCCCGCCGGAGACCTTGTAGCCCTCGCCACCGAACTTGCCGCCGGCGTGCAGCACGGTGAGCACGACCTCGGCCGCGCTCATGTCATCGAATTTCGGATGGACGTCGGTCGGGATGCCGCGACCGTCGTCGGTGACCTCACACCCGCCGTCTTCCAGCAGGGAGACATCGATCCGGGAGCAATGGCCCGCCATCGCCTCGTCGACCGAGTTGTCGACGACCTCCCACACCAGATGGTGCAGGCCGGTGGGACCGGTGGACCCGATGTACATGCCCGGCCGCTTGCGCACGGCCTCGAGACCCTCGAGCACCGTGATGTCCTGTGCACCGTAGGAAGACTCACTCGTGGTGGTCACGCGCTCTCCATTCGAATCTGCTCTCTCGTTGTCGTCGGCGCCGGAATCATCAGCGGCACCAGTATCGGAGGACGGTGTGACACCGTCGCGAGGCCCGTCGTCCGCGGTCATCAACGGGCTCCGAAATCCCGGCTGCGACGAGCGAGCGTGGGGGTTTCCGGGAGGGTGTTGGCGCCTTGAGGACGCTGGTGAAACAGCCCGAACACGGTCCTTCAAGTGTAGCAGTTACACGCGTGTCATTTGCGCCGAGAGACCCGCACATTCACCTGGGACACGCGGTCGGTTCCCGCGACCTCGGCAACCCTTCTGACCAGGGTTTTCTCGAGCCACCGAAGCTCGCTCGCCCAGGTCGAATCCTCGGCGGAGACCAACAGTGTGTCGCCGTCGATCGAGACCGGTCGACAGTGCTTCGCGACGTCCTCCCCGACGATCTCGGGCCAGCGCGAGAACACACTGTCGAGGACGTCCACCGACGGCGCCCGCAGGGTGCCCATCAGACGGTCCAGTGCTCGGCCGAGTCGCTGCGGTCCGCGGTCCGCGTTCGACGGATCACGCACCGGCACTGGCCTCGGTCACCGTGCCGTCCACGACCCGCAGGACGCGATCGGGAACCGCCGCGGGTGGGAGCCACGCGGCCGTGGTCAGGAGCCGTTGACCGCCGGGCAGGGCGTCCAGGAGCGCCTCGGCGCGTCCCGGGTCGAGCTCCGAGAACACGTCGTCGAGCAACAGGACCGGCTCGGCGACGCCGGCGGCGCGAACCACGGCATCGGCGGAGAGCCGCAGCGCCAGCGCGAGCGAACGCTGCTCCCCCTGCGACGCATGGGTCCGGGCGGGCGCCGCGCCGATCCGCAACATGATCTCGTCGCGGTGCGGGCCGATCGTCGACACGCCACGCCGGACGTCCTGATCGCGCGACGCGACGAGCGCCTCGGCCAGGTCACCGTGCCAACTCGGCTCGTAGATCGTCTCCACCTGAGCAGCTTCTCGCGCGACGGCGTCGTATGCACCGGCGAGCCCGGGCGCCATCTCCGCGAGGAGGGTCTCGCGGGCGTCGCGCACCGCCTGACCCGTGTGCGCGAGCTTCGCGTCCCACACGTCGAGCGTGAACGCGGCGTCGGTGTCGAGACGACCGTGCGCCGAGCGCAACAGGGCGTTGCGTTGCTTCAGGATCCGTTCGAGATCCGCGCGCGTCGCGTCGTGTTTCGGATGCCGGCTCACCAACGCTTCGTCGATCCACCGCCGACGCAGCGCAGGCCCACCCTTGACGAGTTCGAGGTCATCCGGCGAGAACACCGTGACCTGCACGACACCGAGGAGATCGCGGGCCCGGGCGAGTCGCTGGCGGTTCACCTGGATGCGGTTCCGCCCGATACGCGGCAACTCGGCCTCGATCAGCTGCTCCCTTCCGTCCGGGGAGAGCACCGTGGCCCGAACCACGGCTGCGTCGGTGCCGAGCCGGATCAGGGCGTCGTCGGGCACACCCCGAAACGATCCCATCCCCGCGATCCAGCTGATCGCCTCGAGCAGATTCGTCTTGCCCTGCCCGTTCTCGCCGACGATGGCGGTGAGCCCGTCGGTCAACGACAACGCCACCGCCTCGTAGGACCGGAAGTTCTGGAGTTCGAGCGTCCGGATCTGCACAGGGCGCCAACGTAGTTTCTACAATCGCCCGAAATGGCTATCGAACAACCACCAGCGGCCGGGCGGGGCGGGTGGATCCGTCGTCCGCCTGCCGACGAGGACTTCACCGCCAACCCCGTCGAGCTCTTCTTCGACCTGGCGTTCGTGTTCGCGTTCGCCCAGCTCGTCTCCTTCCTCGTCCACCACCACGACCTCGAGGGGATGCTCGAGGCCGGACTGCTGTTCTGGATGCTCTGGCTGCCGTGGACCCAGCTCACCTGGTCGGCGAACGCCGTCTCGGCGCATTCCCGCAACGTGCAGGCGATCATGCTCGTCGCCACCGTCGCGTCCGTACCCATGGCCGCCGCGGTCACCGGTGCGCTCGACGATGCCGCCTGGATGTTCACGATCCCCATCTCGGTGATCGTCCTGATGGGTCTGCTGCTCATGACGATGGCCCACCCCACCGGATCGGCGGAGTGGAGGTCGGCGGTCGTCTACGGCATACCGAATGCGGCCGCCGTGGGATTGTTCCTGCTCGGCTCCGCGTTCGACGATCAACCGGTGCGGGTCACGCTGTGGCTCGCCGGTATCGCTCTCATCGCCGGGGGCACACTCGTGGCCGGCAAGGGTGATTGGATCATCCGTCCCGGTCACTTCGCGGAACGACACGGGCTCATCATCATCATCGCCCTCGGCGAGATCATCGTGGCGATCGCCGTGCCGGTGCTCAACGCGCTTGGGGTCGACGAGGGGCTGCCCAAGGAGACCATCACCGCACTGGCGTTCGCCGGTCTGTTCGCCGCTCTGTTGTGGTGGGGATATTTCGACCGGCCGCAGAAGGTCTTCGAGAGTCGTTTCGAGCAGCTCACCGGTGCCGACCGGGCGCAGTATGCACGCGACGTCTACACGTATGTCCATGCGCTCATCGTCAGCGGCGTGATCTTCTCCGCCGCCGCGCTCGAGGAGATCACGCTGCATCCGGATCACACGCTGGACTACAGCGTGCGGATGATGCTCCTGCTCGGTCTCGGCATGTTCTTCGGCGGCGTCGAGCTCGCCGCGCTCCGGGCGTACCACGTGGTTCCACCCGAACGAGCCGTCGCGATCGTCGTCATGGCCGGCGTGTTGTTCCTCGGCGAGAACGTCGACGGGATCTGGCTCCTCGCGGCGCTCGACCTCGTCATCTTCGTCACCCTCGTCCTCGAGGGACGCCGGCTCGAGCATCCACGGGACACCCGCCGATCCACCGCCGGGTGATCGGCGTGCTCTCGGGGGACCACCGAATTATCCTTGCGGTGTGGGGGCGGAGAACCGGCTTCGCGTCGCAATGGCCGACGCGGTGCGTGACGAACGTTGGGACGACATCGCGGCGCTGCTGAGCGGATCCGGCGACGAACTGGATCACGCGTCGAGCCTTCTCCGCGAGATCACCGGCCCGGATGAGTTGCACCGGATCCGCCAGGCGTACCTCCGCCGGCCGGACCCGCGGTGCGAGACACCGAACCTGCGACGGCGCCGCGTCCGTCACGCCCTGGAAACGCTGCGCTCCGACGGCGTCGTCCACGTCCGTCACCCCTTCTCCCGACGGCGGATCCGCCGGATCCGCGACCACATCGACCGCGGGCTCGCGATGCTCGAGCCGGACGACTTCCGTCACTACGACCAGGAGCAGTACTGGCGCGAGGACCAGCAGGCACTCGTGTTCAACGATGCGCTCGCGATCGCCCCCGAACTCACGGTGCTCTGTCGCGATGCACTCCTGGTGTCGACTGCCACCGCCTATCTCGGCAAACCCGCGCACATCAAGCGCGTCTACGGGATGCGCTACCTCCCGAAGGAGCAGCCGGAGAGCCACCAGTTCGGCTGGCACCACGACATGGAGGACCGGATGGTCAAGGTCATGGTGCTGTTGTCGGACGTCGCGGCCGACGGCCAGGTCATGTCCTACGTCGCCGGCACCCACGAGTCGATCCACCCGTACGACTGCTTCCGTCGCAACACGTTGTCATTCGACCAACTCGGCATCGACCCCGACACCGCTCGGGCCGTTCACACCATCGGCCGGGCCGGTGACGTCTTCCTGTTCGACCCGAACGGCATGCATCGGGGCCGCCGATCGCTCGGCGCTCCTCGCGACGCGATCTTCATCGAGTTCACCGCCGACGGAAACCACGACAACGTGTGGGGCAGCCGGCTCGGGGTCGAGGAGCCCGATCGCTTCGGCACGGATCCGCGCGACCCGTTGCACGTGTTCCGCGGCCTGGTGCCCAAGTGGGAGCGCCGCGCGGACGACCCCCGTACGGAGACCACATGGATCGAGTCGCTGGGCGACCCGAGCCGATGGCTCCGGCGCTGAAATCCGCTGTCAGCTGACGCGGACCGGCATCAACAGGTAGAGGAAGTTCGGATCCTCGGAGGACTTCAGCAGCGCCGGTTTGAGTTCGTCCACCGTCTCCAGGGTGATCTCGTCGCCCGGCGCGACCTCGATCCCGTCGATGAGATATTCGGGGTTGAAGGCCACGGTCAGATCGTCACCGATGTACTTCGCCTCGTCGACGGCTTCGTGGGCCTGGCCCACGTCCTGGGTGACCGCAACGAGCTCGAGACCGTCGGCAGACATCGCCATCCGAACGGGGGTGGACTCCTGAGCGAGCAGCCGGACGCGGCGCACGGCATCGAGCAGCGTGGTGCGATCGACGGTGAGTGAGTTCGGGTGGTTCGTGGGGATCAGGCCGCGATAGTTCGGGAAATCACCCTCGATCAGTCGGGTGGTGACCGACACGCTGCCGACCTGGAAGCCGGCATCACGCTCACCGAGTCGCAAGGTGATCTCTGCTTCCTCGCCGACCACGCGGGCGAGCTCCTTCAATGCCCGACTCGGCACCAGAACCTTCTGGCCCTCGCCGAGCACGGACGTGCCCGCGAGATCACGCACCGACAGACGGTAGGAATCGGTGGACACGAGACGCAGGCCGCCTTCCTCCGCGGCCATGAGCACGCCGGTGAGGATCGGGCGGGCGTCGTCGGATGATGCCGCCTTCTCGACCTGTTCGATCGCGGCACGGAACGCACCGGCATCGAGGGTCACAGCGTCGCCTTCGGGCGTTGCCAGCTCGGGGAACTCATCTGCGGGAATCACGCGGATGGCGAATTCGGACGGCTGGGCGACGATACGAGCGTCGTCGTCCTCCACGGTGACCTCGACGCCGCCGGCCTTCAACGACCGAACCACATCGGACGCCAACTTCGACGGAAGCACGGCGACACCGTCCTCCGACCCCGCGACGTCGATGACGACGGAGATCGTGAGATCCAGATCGCTACCGGTGACGGTCAGCTGATCGCCGGTGAGCTCGAGGCGAACGCCGGCCAGCACGGGAAGGGCCCCACCTCGGGTGGTGACGGCTCGTCCTGCATCAGCGAGGGCTTTGGCGAGGATGTCTCGCTCACATCGGAACTTCAGGCCCATGGTTGGGTTACTTCTCCCGGTCGTATGGACATATGTCTAGTAGCAGTCCATAGGGGTTGTGGATTGTGGAGGGAAGGCAGTCTGCCGTGAAAGGACGCGGATGTCGTGTCCCCACGGCTTCCCCGCGCGCTCACAGTGTGTGGCACAGCTCGCGGCGACGTGGTGGATGGCGCGGGGTTTGTACACGTGTGGTCCACCCTCGGTGCCCAGGTCGTCCCCAACACGGTCCCCATCGCCGATCATCAGTTGGGGTGTGTGAGACGGTGCTGGAGCTCGGTGACCTTGTCGAAGATCTGTTGACGCTCCCCCATCCGCGCTTCGATCTTGCGAACTGCATGCATCACGGTTGTGTGATCACGGTTGCCGAAGGCCTTGCCGATGTCGGGGAACGACAGGTCCGTCATGTTGCGGGTGACGTACATCGCGACCTGGCGCGCATCGACGAGCGGTCGCCGGCGGGAGCCACCGGTGATCTGATCCACTTCGAAGCTGAACATCTCCGCGGTGAGATCGATGATGCGTTCGGCGGTGACCGGCGGCTTCTCGGCGTTCGTGATCAGGTCGCTGAGCACGAGCGCCGCCAGATCGATGTCCAGTGGCTGCTGGGTGAGGTTCGCGTAGGCCGTCACCTTGATCAGTGCGCCCTCGAGCTCGCGGATCGAGTCGGTGATGTTCTCGGCGATGAAGTTGAAGACGTCGTTGGGGATGTCGACGGTCTTCGATTCGGCCTTCCGGCGCAGGATGGCGAGTCGGGTCTCGAGGTCCGGACGCTGGATGTCGGTGATCAGTCCCCATTTGAACCGGCTGCGCAGCCGATCCTCGAGCGTCGGGATGGCATCGGGCGTGCGATCCGAGGAGAGCACGATCTGCTTGTTGTTCTGATGGAGTTCGTTGAACGTGTGGAAGAACTCCTCCTGGAGGCCTTCCTTGCCCTCGATGAACTGGATGTCGTCGATCAGCAGGACGTCATTGTCCCTATAACGTCGCTTGAACTCCGGCTGGGTGTTGGTTCGGATGGCTTCGACGAACTCGTTGAGGAACGTCTCCGTCGACACGTAGCGCACCCGGTAGGTCGGGTAGTGATCGGCGACATAGTGGGCGATACCGCGCAGGAGGTGGGTTTTCCCCAGCCCCGAGTCGCCATGGATGAACAACGGGTTGTAGCTCGCGGCCGGCGTCTCGGCCACGCTCAGCGCCGCGGCATGGGCGAACCGGTTCGACGGGCCGATGACGAAGTGCTCGAACGTGAACTTCTCGTCCCGGCCGCCCTCGAGCCCGGCAACGACGCCCGGCGCCTTCGGTGGATCGTCGGGGGACCGCAGATCGGCGGCGGGCACGTCGAACGCGACCTCGTCCCAATCGGTGTCGATCTCCACCCGCACCGTGACATCGGTACTGGTCTCCTCGATCGCGTCCTGCACGAGGCCGAGATACCGGCCCTCGATCCGCTCCTTCTGCAGGCCGTTGGGGACGACGATCACCAACTCGCCCTCGTCGAATGCGACCGCCTTGGCGCCGCTGAATGTGGTGCGCCAGACGGCGTCACTCACCTGGGCACGAATACTCTCTGCGCAGGTGGTCCACAGACCATCGGCGTCACCCATCTCGTCCACGTGCAATCCTGTCTCCACAGCCGCGTCCACAGGTGTGGACGACCCTCCGAAACCCCGCCGGAAGGATGCGGCGGAGCACGACAAAAATGCCGAGCTCCACAGGTGCACTCCGACCGGTGTGGGCGGGCAACATAGCAATGTTGTGGATAGCCGCAAGCCGAAGCGCGAGAGTGCCGCGAAAGACCAGCCCAGGGCCGGTTTCTCGCGATCGAATTACATCAATGGAACATCAAATGCCATCAGTGTTATTCACTCCTGAACATCGTGCGCAGCACAACGCGGTCCGGGAGCACTTCCTTTCTGTGGTTGTTGCCCGAGCTGGCGGGCCATACCGTGACGTGTTGACGTCATCGGTTTCGACGATTCGAAGCCGACTTTCTGCGGTGCCGACTCCTGCCCGCAATTCGGAGGATCACAATGAAGCGGCCGTATCAGCCCAACGTGCGCAAACGGGCGAAGAAGCATGGATTCCGTTCGCGCATGAGCACCCGCGGAGGACGCGCGGTGCTGCGTGCTCGTCGTCAGAAGGGCCGAGCTCGCCTGTCGGCGTGATCGATCGGCTCCGCGGCCGTGCCGCCTTCGATCGCCTTCGGGCCGAAGGTCGCCGCCATGGTGTGGGGCCGATTCGCCTGGTCTCCCGGCTGGACTCCACGCAGAACGCACGCATCGCGTTCGCAATACCACGTTCCGTGGGAAATGCGGTGGAGCGCAACCGGATTCGGCGCCGGATCCGAGCGATCCTCGACGAAGAAGCCCGTCTGAACCCGGACTTCCCTGCTCGAGGTGACCATCTGATCCGGATCACCTTGCCGATCGACGACTGGTCACCCACGACACTGCGCTCGACCATGCACGATCTGTTGCATCCGCCGGCCGACGAGGCCCGCTGATGGGTCCGGTCGCGCGCCTGTTGCGTTCCGCCGTGCGCGGCTATCAACGCCTCTTCGCCGGCCGGCCCTCGCCCTGTCGGCACGTGCCGTCGTGTTCCACCTACGCCGTGGAGGCACTCGAACTCCACGGTGCTGCTCGCGGCGGCTGGCTCGCCACGAAACGACTCTGTCGCTGTCATCCGTGGGGAACCCACGGCCATGACCCCGTTCCCGCCCCGCAGGAGCTCTAGATGTTCAATTTCATCGCCGACGTCCTCGCCTTCTTCTACGACCTCTGGCCGTCGTATGGCGTCTCGATCATCCTGCTGACGTTGGCGGTGATGGTCGTCGCCACGCCGCTCACGCTCAAGAGCACCAGGTCGATGCTGCAGATGCAGCGCCTGCAGCCCGAGCTCAAGGCCATCCAAACCCGGTACAAGGACGACCGGCAGAAGATGAACGAAGAGCTGATGGCCTTCTATCAGGAGAACGGCATCAACCCGCTGGGTGGCTGTCTCCCGATGCTGATCCAGCTTCCGATCTTCCTCGTCCTGTTCCGGGTGGTGCAGGGCATCACCCGTCGGTCCACGGGGATTGGTACCCAGTTCGGTTGGATCAGTGGTCGGAACAGTGCCGGCAGCGCACTCGACGTGACGACGATCGGGTCCACCGAACGAACGTTCGACCCGGAGAACCTGTCCATCGACAGTGCGATGTACGAGCGTCTCCACCAGGCGACGGAGATGAAGTCGTGGGGACTCGATCTCTCGCGAAGCGCTCAGCAGGTGCTGAGCGACAATGTCATCGATGCGCTCCCCTACCTGCTGCTCATCGTCATCGTCCTGGTGTCCAGCCTCTATCAGCAGCGTCAGATCCAGGGCCGCAATACGGGCGCCCAGGTGAACCCGCAGCAGCAGATGATCATGAAGATCCTGCCGTTCATGCTGCCCGTGTTCAGCTTCACGATGCCGGCCGCCCTCGTCATCTACTTCGTCGTGTCGAACCTCTACCGCATCGGTCAGCAGGCGTACATCACCCGCTCGCTCTACAGTGGGGACGACAGTCCCGGCGCCCAACTCGCCCGTCAACGAGAAGCCGACCGCAAGTCGAGCAAGGGTGCCGACCGGGGTTCAGGCGGCCGGACCACCCCGAAGAAGGGTGAGCCGACTCCCAAGCGCGGCGAGCCGCGTTCGGCGGCGAAGGGCACGAAGAACGCCAAGGGCGGGTCCGGCGGCAGGTCCAGTGGCAAGTCCGGCGGCAAGTCCGAGAAGAACAGAGCGAAGGCGACCGGGGCCGGCCGTACCGGCAAGGCCCCGAGCCGACAGACCCGAGGGGGCGGTCGAACGACCGATCCGGGGTCGCCGCAACACAAGAAGCGCAAGAAGTAGCTCGACCGCGTCGCGCCGCCCCGCCGATCGGGTTGCGGCTTTCGGATGACGCGATGTCGAGTGCTCTGCGCACTGCATGAGAGGAGCAAACGATGGAGTGGGTGGAAAGCACCGGCTCGACCATCGAGGAAGCGAAAGAGCGTGCGCTCGATCGTCTCGGGGTCCACACCGACGATGCCGAATTCGAAGTCATCGGTGACGTCAAGACCGGCCTGTTCGGCCGAGTGAAGGAAGAGGCTCGTGTTCGAGCACGGGTCGCCCCGGCGACACCGCGCGCCAAGGACGAACGCCGCCGAGGGAAGAGCCGAAGTGGTCGCGATGGTGGCCGCAACGGTGGTGGCGGTAATCGTGGTGGCAATCGTGGCGGCGGCAATCGCAGCCGTGGCGGCCAGAACCGCGGCCGGGACAACAACCAGCAGGGGAGCACGGGCCGTGCATCCGGTGCGGAAAACGGCAAGAATGACAGCCGTCGCCCGGACCGGTCCGATACGCGGACCGATGCCTCGAACGACAAGAGCAACCGCGGCGCAAGGGCCGACAACCGAAAGAGCAGGGACACAGCGATGAGTGACGACGAACCGACGATGCCGTTGACCGAGCAGGCCGACCTCGCGGAGGCGTTCGTCACCGGACTCGCCGAGCGATTCGGCACCGACGTGTCGTTTGCGCGCGAGGATGTGGACGACGATGAGATCCGCATCACCGTGTCGGGGGAGGACCTCGGGCGACTCGTCGGTCATCGTGGCACGACGGCCGGCGCGATCGACGAACTCGTTCGCACCGTCCTGCAGCGTCAGGCCGGTTCCAGCCGGAACGGCCGCATTCGTGTGGATGTCGGTGGTGTGCGGGCCCGTCGGGCCGAGGCGCTCGCCAACTTCGCCCGTGCGCAGGCTGCCGAGGTACGGGAGTCCGGCAACGCCCGGTCACTCGAGCCGATGTCGCCGGCCGACCGCAAGGTCGTGCATGACGCGCTCACCGACGAGGAGGGCGTGGACACGACCTCCGAGGGCGAGGACAACCAGCGTCGCGTCGTGATCATCCCGGCATGAGCCGATGAGTGATCCCGACTGGGATCGGCTGGACGCCGCGTGGATCCCGGCCCGTTCGGCCGGTGTCCTCGGGAGCGCCAGTATTGAAGAACTGCGTCGTCATGCGGCCGGGTACGTCCCGGCCGCATGCGGCGTTTTGGAGCGATGCGTGGACCTGGGGAGTGGCGCCGGCGTCCCGGGCGTGATCCTCGCGCTGCTGCATCCCGGATCGTTCTGGCTGCTGGTGGACGCGAGTGAACGACGGTGCAGCCTCCTGCAACGGGTGGTCCATGAGATGGCCCTCGATGGCCGAGTCGAGGTGCACCACGCCCGCGCCGAGGACGTCGGTCATGACGTTGCGTATCGGGAGACCGCCGACCTGGTTGTCGCGCGACTGCTCGGTCCCCTCGCTGAGACCGTCGAGATGGCGACACCACTCCTGGCGTCAGACGGCGTCGCCGTCATCTCCGTCGATGGTCCGAGCGCTGCAGCAGCGACCGCGGCACGGATCCCGGAGCTCTCCCTGCACGTACGACGTGAGGCATCAGGGGAGTATCTGGACGTCAGACGACTCGGGCCTGTTCCGTCGAGTTGGCCTCGTCGCACCAACGCTCGACGACGCGCTCCCCTGTTCTGATCTCCGATGTTTCCCGTGAAACATCTGATCGTCCGAACAGGTCTGCACACAGCCTCCGGTGCTCGACGTTTCACGTGAAACACCGCGCTGCGAGCAACATATGCCGCGAGCAACAAATGTGGAAAAGTGGCGCAGTTTTCCACAAGGATGCTTGACCCTCGATAGTCCGCAGGCGAGGATGGTCGGGGCTCGGAAACGGGCATACTCGGAGCTGACCGCTCCATGAAGGGAGAGTGCCTCGTGGCATTCGTTGCAGAGGACGCGACCCCCGCGTCCGGTCCCCGTGTCTTCGCGGTGGCCAACCAGAAGGGTGGCGTGGGCAAGACCACGACCACGGTCAACCTCGGTGCATGTTTCGCAGAGCTCGGTCAGCGGGTCCTGATCGTCGACCTCGATCCCCAGGCCAACGCCAGCACGGGTCTCGGTTTGAACCCACGTCAGCTCGACTACTCGCTCTACGACGTCCTACTCCAGGACGTGCCGATCGAGGACGTGATCGAGCCGGTGTCGGTGAAGGGTCTCTATGTGGCTCCCGCAAGCCTCGATCTGGCCGGCGCAGAGATCGAGCTCGTACCGGCCCTCAATCGCGAGCGCAAGCTCAAGGAGGCGATCGAGAGCGTCGCCGACGACTACGACATCGTCCTCATCGACTGTCCCCCGTCGCTCGGCCTCCTGACGATCAACGGCCTCACCGCGGCCAGCGAAGTTCTCGTCCCGATTCAGACCGAGTACTACGCACTCGAGGGCCTCGGCCAACTGATCCGCAATGTTGATCTCGTCACGAGGAACCTGAACCCGACGTTGGATCTCAGCACCATCGTGCTCGTGATGTTCGACGCTCGCACGAAGCTGTCCGGCCAGGTGGCCGATGAGGTTCGTGAACACTTCGGCGACAAGGTCTGCCGTCAGGTGATCCCCCGCACGGTTCGTCTCAGCGAGGCTCCGTCGTTCGGGCAACCGATCACCGCATTCGATCCCATGTCACGGGGGGCGATCGCCTACCGTGAGCTCGCAAAGGAGATTCTCGGTGGCGAAGCGTAGTGGACTGGGGAAGGGGCTCAGCTCGCTGATCCCCGCCGACGTGACGACCGACGGGGCCGTCTATCGCGAGATCGACGTCAACGAGGTCGTACCGAACCGATACCAACCTCGCGAGCACTTCGACGAGGAGACCTTGACCGCGTTGACGGCGTCCATCGCGGAGGTCGGCGTCATTCAGCCGATCGTGGTTCGCGAAACGGAGGACGGCTCCTATGAATTGATCGCGGGGGAGCGGCGCTGGCGCGCGGCGACACGGGCAAACCTCCCATCGATCCCGGCGTTGGTGCGTGGGGTCGATGACCTCGCCAGCCTGGAGACCGCGGTGGTCGAGAATCTCCATCGACAGGATCTCAACGCGCTCGAAGAGGCAGCCGCGTACCAGCAGTTGATCGAGGACTTCGAACTCACTCAGGACGAGGTGGCGAAGCGGGTCGGCCGATCGCGCTCCGCCGTGGCCAACACGATCCGCCTGTTGCAGCTGCCACCGACCGTCCAACGGCTCGTGATCGAGGATCAGATCTCGGCCGGCCACGCGCGGGCACTGCTGGCCACCCCGGATCGCAGCCAGCAGGAGTCACTCGCCAAGCAGATCGTCGCCGATGGACTGACCGTTCGTCAGGTGGAGGATCTGCTGAAGGGTGAGCGTGAGGAGCCGGATGTCGAACCCGAGGCCGAGCCGACGGCAGCCAACCCGTCGAGTCCGTCCTCGCCGACGCCAGTGGCCGAACCCGGCGTTCTCGAGCTCGAGGAGTTGTTGGCGGCGCGACTCTCGACACGGGTTGCGGTGAAGCTCGGCAAGGGCACGGGGAAACTGGTCGTCGACTTCGCGGACCTCGATGATCTCGAGCGCATCTATCGCGTGATCACCCCGCCCGGCACGGTCGTCTGATCAGGCCGTCCGGGCATGGAATCTTCTGACAGTTCTACTGTCAATAGATTGCGCGGACCGACCGGGCTGGGGACTACTCTGTGGAAAGAGCGGGATCATCCCCAGCTTCGACGCACCAGGTGGTGATGGCTTCACGCAGAGCGTCCGTGACGGCGGCGGCGTGCTCGACGACCAGGTTCGCTGGGCCCAGACGACACCAGACCGCCGGCATGCGCGTTTCCCGAAGAATGGGCAGCCGCATGCCGGCCGCGTCGATGTTCTCCGGCAGCAACTCGGCGAGCCGGCCCGCGCACTGGTGGGCGAGGGCGCGGCCGCCGTGCGAGGTGAAGCCTTCGATCTCGAAGTAGGAGACATGGTGTCCGGCGTCGGCGAGGGTGAGACCGACA
>BQJV01000015.1 GCA_021604885.1 Acidimicrobiales bacterium | reverse complement strand
CGGCTCGTCCGTGGACCTGCTGGACGCGCTCCTGCGCGGCGGTGTCACCCGCTGACGCAGGATCCGCACGGCGCGCAGGTCAGCACCAGTGGAAGTCGTGGATGCCGATCCACTGGAAGCCGCTGAGTGACGAGTCGTCGCGGTGGCGAACGACCAGCCGGGTGATCGGCTGGTCGAAGGTGACGAGCACGTTGCCGGTCGCGGTGCTGCTCGGGCCGGTGCCGCGGATGGTGCGGGCGTTCAGCTGGGTCTGTGAGCCGCCGAGCACGAACGAGGCCGGGTTGACGAGGGTGCCGCTGTCGCGGCCGAAGACGGTGACCGTGTCCTCGAAGTCGTTCGACGTGCCCTGCGTGCGGTCGACGTCGACGATGTAGAAGCTCGGGCAGACCGGGACGGAGAAGTCGAACCGGAAGCGAACCCAGTCGCCGCCGGTCGCCCCGGTCATGCCGTTGACGACCGGGTTGTCGAGCCCGTTCATGAGTCCGGCATAGATGACGCCGTCCCAGGCCGACGACTGCACGCCGAACGGGTCGGACTGGGTGAACCGGATCGCCACGGACCCGTCGTCGGACAGGAAGTTGGTGGGCAGGTTGCCGCTGAACCGCGAGAAGTCGACCTGGCGCGGGGCGGTGCCACAACTTCCGACTGCGGCGGCAGCCCGGTCGAGGGACAGGATCGACGGCGCGGCCCAGGCGGCGGCGGACGCGGCGGCACCCGTCTTCAGCATCGACCGTCGGCTCAGCGGCCGCGGCCCAGGAGAGTGGACCTGCTCCATCTCTCGGGTCTTCGGCGTCGCCTTCCGCGAACTGAGCCGGGTTCGCCAAGTGGGTGCGCATGACCCATGGCCCTCGGCTCTGGGCCGTTCGGCCCAATTTCTGTGAGAGATCCGTGAAGAATCCCTGAATAGTCCGTGAGATCGCAAGTATATGCGGTAGTGTCCAGGATATGAAACTGGACACGACCCCCGATCAGACCCTCGTCCTTGCCATCGCGGACAGCTGGGATCGCCTGCTCGGCCGTCTCGAGAGCGGGCTGAGCCACATCTCCGGCATCAGCTTCGCGGAGTACCGACTGCTGCGGGCGATCGCGCTCACCCCCGGCGGGCGGGCCAGCCGTGTGGACCTCGCCGAGGTCACCGCGCTGTCACCCTCCGGCGTGACCCGGGCGCTGCGGCCTCTGGAGAAGCTCGGTTTCGTGGAGACCCAGCGGGCCGAGCGCGACGCCCGATTGGCGCTCGCATCGCTCACGCCGGCGGGCGAGGAGCTGGTGCGCAACGCCTCGGGCGTCGTCGACGACGTCGCCGGCGCTCTCGTCGAACAGGCGCCCCACGGCGCAGCCGAGCGCGATCAGCTGGTGAGGCTTCTGCGCGAGTTGCTCAGCGGATGAAGAGGCGCACCATCGCGTCGGCGTGCGCCTCCACTGTTGCCGGGTCGCTCGCCCGCACGCCGACCAGTGCCTCCGCCTCGGGTGCGTTCGCGTGGAGCAGCGAGGCCGCGCCGACCATGAGGTGATAGGCGAGCTCCGGTGGGATGTGATCGCTGTGACCGGCCGCGGCGAGCGCATCCCAGCCGATGCGGAAGGCGTCGTAGCGCGGTCGCACGTGGGTCTCGACCAACCACGTCAGCCGCTGGCCCGGACTCGAAGCCTCCTTGATCATGATCCGGTGCATTTCCGGGCGTGCGGCGGCGAAGTGCACCAGACCACGGATCATGGTCTCCATCGCCGAGCGGATCTCAGCGTCGTCGTCGGGGATGGTGATGAAGCCGTCGATCTCCTCCAGGAGCATGTCCATCGCGGCACGCCACAGGGCGTCCTTGGACTCGAAGTGGTAGTTGATCTGCGGCTGGTGGGCGCCGGCGCGTCGGGCGATCGCCCGGGTGCTGGCGCCCTCGAAGCCGTGGTCCGCGAACTCGACGATGGCTGCCTCGAGCAGGCGTCGGCGCACCTGCTCGGACGACTTGTAGGAGCCGCGCTTCTTGGCGGTCGAGTCGGCGGCCATGGCAGAAATGTATCAGCCGATAGAACTTCGTCTCGCCGCGAGCGGATCTGAAAGGCTCACCACCGTGACCTTCACGATCCGTCCCTTCGCGGACGCCGACCGCGCCGCCTGCGCTGGCATCCTCGCGGCGTTGCCGGCCTGGTTCGGGATCGACGAGGTCAACGCGGGCTACGTCGCCGGCCTCACGCCCGCGACCGCCATCGTGGTCTTCGACGGCGATCAGCGGGTCGTGGCCTTCCTCGGTCTCGCCGATCATGGAGACGACTCGTGGGAGATCGAGGTCATGGGCGTCCACCCCGACCTGCACCATCTCGGGGTCGGACGTCGGCTGACGGATGAGGCCGTGCGTTCGGTCGCGGCGGCTGGTGGTCGGTGGCTTCACGTCAAGACCCGCGGGCCGTCGACGTATGACGACGACTACGAGCGGACCCGCCGGTTCTATCGAGCGGTCGGCTTCGACCCGCTCTACGAGTCGCTCACGGAGTGGGGGCCGGAGGACGCCGCACTGATCCTGGTCAGGAAGCTCGGCGACTGATCCCGCGTCTAGGGTGCGCGCCATGACTCCCGACATCGAAGTTTCCCGCGACATCGCCGCCGCTCCGGCCACGGTCTTCGCCGCGATCACCGACATCACCCGCATGGGCGAGTGGTCGCCGGAGACCATCGGCGCCGAGTGGAACGAAGGGTCCGACGTGGCGGCCGTGGGCGCGACCTTCACCGGCCACAACAAGGCGGGTGACGCCGAGTGGAGCACCAACGCCACGATCGTCGAGCTCGTCCCGAACGAACGCTTCTTCTTCGACTGCGACCTGAACGGCTTCGTGTTCTCGAGCTGGGGCTATGTGATCGAGGGCACCGAGGACGGCTGCCGCGTGACCGAGCTCAGTCAGAACCTCATCCCGGAGGAGATGCGCTCCGCCAGCACGGCGATCTCCGGCGTCGAGGATCGTGGTAGCCACAATCGCGAGACGATGACCACGACGCTCGATCGGCTGGCCGCGGCTGTCGAAGCCTGACTGCCGTTCAGCCTGGCTCCGGCGTTCCCGTCGGTGGGAGGAACTCCGGGCGTCGCTTCTCGACGAAGCTGGCGATGCCCTCCTGTCCGTCCGCGCTGACGGCACCGGCCGCCATCACACCCGACGCGAAGTCGTAGGCGTCGCCCTGGTCCATGTCGACCTGGGCGTAGTACGCCTCCTTGCCGGCAGCCTTCGACGCGGCGCTGCCGCGCGTGGCCCGGGCCACCAGATCGGCGGTCGCGGCGTCCAGCTCGGCGTCGGGCACCACCCGGTTCACGAGGCCCCAGTCGCACGCGGTACGGGCGTCGATGGGGTCGCCCGTCAACGCCATCTCGAGGCCCTTCTTGCGGCCGACCGCTCGTGCGATCGCAACCATCGGCGTGTGGCAGAACAGGCCGCCCTTTCCCCCAGGGGCTTGGAAGGCGGCGGACTCAGCCGCCACCGCGAGGTCGCAGCTGGCGACGAGTTGGCAACCGGCCGCGGTCGCGAGTGCATGGACCTTCGCGACGACCACCTGCGGGAGTCGCTGGACGAGCGTCATCATGTTCGTGCAGACATCGAACAATTCCCTCGCCTCGTCTTCCGACGATCCGAGCATGTCGCCGAAGTTGTGGCCCGCGGAGAACACGGGCCCGTCCGCCGCGATCACGACGGCGAGCGCGTCGGACGAACCGGCGTTCTCGAGCGCGTGCGTGATCTCCACCATCGTCGGCAGGGCGAGCACATTGCGCTTCGCGGCGTTCGCGAGCGTGATGGTGATGACCGGTCCGTCACGATCGACGGTGATGAACGCATGGTCCGACATCGGATCAACCGCCCTCGGCGAGTGCTTTGATGCCTTCGACGGTGGCCGTCATGTTGGCCTCCCACTCGCCGAGGCGGAGGGCCACGAGCTCCTCCTCGCGGTCGGGCCGGGCCTCGATCGCCATCGTGAGCCCCGACGGCCCGAGTCCCATCTGGGCCCAGAACGTGAGGGTCGTGGCGTCACCGTTCGGCTCCGTCCGCAGCCGCCAGCGGGTCCAGGCGGCGTCGGGCCCGCCGGGATCCCACCCGAACTCCCGCTCCGGTTCGCAGACCGCCACGAAGTTCTCGACCGTCCACTCGCCGATGGCGGGGTGGCGGTTCGTGCCCGCGAACATGGCCCCCGGCTCGGGGCCCGTGTACGGATCCATCCAGCCCGCCCCGACGAGTTCTTCGGAGAAGGCGACCGGCGTGTTGGGATCGCTGATGATCGGCCAGAGATCGGCCGGCGAGGCGTTCACCTCGATGGAGACTTCGACGGTCGGCAGGTCAGCGTATTTGGCCATGCCGACGTGTTACTCCAGGATCGCGTCCGTGGGAAGCGCCACGATGCCGGTGGCCCCGAGCTCGCGCAGGTCCGCGAGGTTCGCCCACAGCCGTTCGCGCTTCACGACGAGGTGCACCGCGACCAGGTCGTCGCGCCCGGCGAGCGGCAGCAGAGTCGGGGCGGCGAGACCGGGGAACACCCGTTCGAGCTCGCCCACCTGATCCGGCGGGATGTGCATCATCAGGTACTGGCGCGAGGTGGCGGTGCGGGCCGCGTCCATCCGCAGCAGGAGCCCGTCGACTTCGGCGGGTACCGCGCTCGGCGGGTGGACGAACACGGCCTGGCAGGCCGGTCCCTCCTCGATCACGTGGAGCGAGTTGCGGCGCAGGCTGTTGCCCGTCTCGCGGAGGTCGACGATCGCGTCGGCGAGTCCGCGGGCGCAGATCCCCTCCAGCGAGCCGCCCATCGCGACCACATCGATCTCGATGGCCTGCTCGTCGAACCAGCGCCGCGTCCAATTCGGCAGATGGGTGGCGACGGTCTTCCCGGCGAGGGCGGCGGCACTCGAGTACGGCGAGTCGGTGCGACAGGCGAGGACGAGGTCCGACCGGGAAAAGCCGAGATCGATAGCGGGCCAGTCCTCGATCGCGTTCTCCAGAGCGGTGTCGGTGGAGATGAACGCGGCATCGAGGCGGCCGGCTCGTAGCCACGCCGCGGCGTCGCGGGGCCGCATCTCGATGAACTCGATGTCCTCGACCAGCAGGGCGGCGTTCTCCGTGCCCAGCTGGCGCAGGTTGTAGCCCGCGTGGCGCAGGAGGTCGAAGACGCGATCCCGCAGTCGACCCTTGGACGGGACGGCGACGCGAGCGCTCACGAGCGACGGCTTTCCAGCACGGCCAACACGTCGGCCAGTGCCACGTCGGCGCCGACCAGACCGACGAGGAGGTGGTACACGAGGTCCGCCGCTTCCTGGGCGGTGAGGGTGGGGTCGGGATCGCTGCGGCCGAGCTCCAGGCACACCTCGAACGCCTCCTCCATGATCTTGCGCTGGATCAGCTCGGGATCGGCGAGGAGTGACGCGGTGTAGGACTCCGCGGGATCGGCGGTGCGCCGGTCGCGCAACACGGCTTCGAGGTCTTCGAGAATCACCCCTCCACGCTACGGGTGCGGGTCTCCTAGGGTGCGCCCATGACCGAGATACGCACCATCGCCGACGGCCTCCAGTTCCCGGAGGGACCCATCGCCATGGCGGACGGGAGTGTCGTCCTCGTCGAGATCGAACGGGGCACGCTGAGTCGGGTGACGCCGGACGGTGGGGTGACCGTGATCGCCGATGTCGGTGGTGGTCCCAACGGTGCTGCGATCGGACCGGACGGCGCCTGCTACATCACCAACAACGGCGGCTGCTTCGAGTTCGACGACTCGATGGGGGTCAATATCCCGGGCCATGTGCCCGACACCTGGACCGGCGGTTCGATCCAGCGGGTCGACCTGACGACGGGCGCGTTCGAGACGCTCTACACGGAGAGCTCCGGACGCCCGCTGCGGGCACCGAACGACCTCGTGTTCGACGAGCACGGCGGGTTCTGGTTCACCGACCATGGTGTCCGGCTGGAGCGCACGAGCGACCGGACCGGCCTCCACTACGCGAAGGCCGACGGCTCGTCCTGCGTCGAGGTGGTCCACCCGTTGGACTCTCCCAACGGAATAGGCCTGTCGCCCGACGGCACGGTGCTCTACGCCGCGGAGACCCACACGGGGCGTGTGTACGCATGGGCGGTCACCGGCCCGGGCGAGGTCAACGCCACCAATCCGATCAACCCGGGCCGTGGTGAGCTGCTCCACGGCGCGGCCGGCGCGGTCCTGTTCGACTCGCTTGCGGTCGACGGCGACGGGTGGGTCTGTGTCGGGACGCTCGGCGAAGGCGGGATCACCGCGATCTCCCCCGACGGGAGCGTGGTCGAGCACACCCCGCTGCCGGACCTGCTGGTCACCAACATCTGCTTCGACGGGACGGAAGGCCCCGCCTACTGCACCCTGTCGGGGACCGGTCAGCTCGTTGCCATCGACTGGCCGCGTCCCGGACTCGATCTGGCGTACTCGGGCTGAGCCGACCCGGCTACGACGACGAGCCCGCTAGTGCCGTCGTCACGCCGAGGCCGAGGTAGATCACGCCCGCGGTCCGCTCGCTGCGGCGCGCCGCGGTCGAGGAGCGTCGCAGTCGTCGTCCGATCCGACCGGCGGCCAGCGCGTAGACGCCGTCGGTGACGAGCCCGATGAGGACGAACAGCGCCCCGAGCACGACGACCTGCGCGGTCGTGTTGCCGGCGTCGACATCGACGAACTGTGGGACGAAGGCGAGGAAGAACACCGCCGTCTTCGGGTTCAGGGTGTTGAGCACGACCCCGTCGCGGAAGATCCGCCGATGGGATCGTTCGGGGGCATCGGGTGACGATCCGAACGAGGAGGCTCCCCCTCGCAGGGCGCTGATGCCCAGGTAGACGAGGTAGCCGGCGCCGGCCAGCTTCACCGCGGTGAAGGCCGCCGCCGATGCCACGATCACCGCGCTGAGTCCGACCACCGCGGCCGCGATGTGGACGAGGGTGCCGACGTGTATGCCGGCGACCGAGACGAGACCGGCCCGCACGCCCTGACTCGCCGACCGGGCGACGATGTAGAGCACGGCCGGGCCGGGCACGAGCAGCAGTGCGAGCGCCGCGCCGGAGAAAAGGAGAAGGGCAGATCCGTCGGGCATCCGCCGAACCTAGGAGTCCAGCGGACCGAACGACGCCGGGTTTCGGTTCTCCATGATGCTGTCGTGCTTCTCCTGGAGCGTCTTCACCATCTCGAGGTCGGTGAAGATCCAGAAGCGATCGTCGACGACGGCGTCGTGGACGAGATCCGCCACCTCGCTCGGTGGCCGGCCGCCCTTGACCATCTCCTGCATGAACAGGGTGGCCATCTCCTCCTGCGCCGTCGGCTCGTAGAGCGCGGGCGGCGCGGCCGACTCGGGCCGGTTCCGATCCGAGTTGATGATCTCCGTGCGGACGAAGCCGGGGCAGAGGCAGGAGATGCCGACGCCGGTCTTCTCGCGCTGCATCTGGTGGTAGAGCCCCTGCGAGATGCCGACGACCGCCCATTTGCTGGCCGTGTAGGGCGAGTGGCCCGGCAGATGTCCGGCCATGGACGAGGTGTTCACCACATGGCCGCCGCCCTGCTCGATCATTCGTGGCAGAAAGGCCCGATGGCCGTGGATGACGCCCCACAGGTTGACGTCCAGCACCCAGCGCCAGTTCGCCTCGTTGATGAAGTCGGGCGACGGTCCGCCCGCGACCCCTGCGTTGTTGCAGACGAGATGTACGGCGTCGAACTCGGCGAAGGAGCGCTCCGCCAGCTCGTCGACGCTTGCCCCGTCGGCGACGTCGGTGATCTGGCCGATGACCCGGGTGCCGTGTGCCGCGACCTCGGCCACGGCCTCGTCGAGCCGCGGCTCCTCGATATCGGACATGACGACGTTCATGCCCGCCTGCGCGAAGCGGTTGGCGAAGGCGCGTCCCATGCCGCTCGCGGCGCCGGTGATCACGGCAGTCCTGCCGGAGAGTTGCTGCATGGCGCGACCCTAGGACCGTGCCGACGACGACCGGTAGTCTGCGGCCATGTCATTGCAGGTCGTCGGCGCCGGACTCCCTCGCACGGGGACGACCAGCCTCAAGGCCGCGTTGGAGCAGCTCTTCGGCGGGCCCTGCTACCACATGCTGGAGGTCTTCCCCCGGCTCGACACCCACGGTCCGGCCTGGGTGTCGGCGATCGGTGGCGACCACGCGCAGTTCGACGTCATCTACGACGGGTTCGTCGCCGCGGTCGACTGGCCGAGTTCGGCGTTCTGGCCCGAGCTGAGCGAACGCCATCCCGACGCACCGGTCCTGCTGTCGCGGCGAAGCGATCCCGAGACCTGGTGGCGCAGCATCGATCGCACGGTCGGCGAGGCGACGCGTGGCCTGCCGCCGGGCGAGGTCTACACCGATCTCCTCGGCGGCTTGGTCGCTCGCCTCGGGATCGACGGGTTCGACGATGCGGGCGAGGCCATGCAGGCGTACGAGGCGCACAACCAGCGGGTGCGTGACTCGATTCCCGCCGATCGGCTCATCGAATGGCAGCCGGCCGACGGTTGGGGTCCGCTGTGCGCCGGCCTCGGGGTCGACGAGCCGGCCGAACCCTTCCCGCACAACAACACCACCGAGGAGTTCCGGGCCATGGCCGGCTGGGACTGACCGGTCGTCGCCCATCGTGGGGCGCTGGTGCGCCGCCGCTACCGTGCGTCGCCATGGGCAAGGCACTCGATCAGCTTCTCGACGTTCTCGATCTCGAGCGGATCGACCGTGACATCTTCCGTGGGCAGAACGAGCCGAGCGACTGGTTTCGGCTCTTCGGCGGCCAGGTTGCAGCGCAGGCCCTCGCGGCCGCCCAGCGCACTGTCGACGAGCATCGCGCCCACAGCCTCCACGGCTACTTCCTGCGCGGCGGCAACCCCAAGATCCCCGTCACCTACACGGTCGACCGAATTCGTGACGGACGATCGTTCTCGACGCGTCGGGTGGTCGCGCTCCAGGACGGCCGGGCGATCTTCAACACGTCGATCTCGTTCCACACCCACGAGGACGGCTACGAGCACCAGGATCCGATGCCGGATGTGCCGGATCCCGAGACCCTGCCGACGTGGGCCGAGCGTGCCGAGAAGCTCAAGGACAAGATCCCGGCCGAACGTCTCGAGTGGATGACACGGGAACGCGCGGTCGACACCCGGTCCGCGTTGCCCCACAGCATGTTCTCCGGCGAGCCGAGCACCGAGCCGAACCCGGTGTGGATCCGGGCGAACGGTGACGTCCCCGACGACCCGGACATCCACGCGCAACTGCTCACCTACGCATCCGACATCGCGTTCGTGGACAACATGTACCGGCCGCATCGTCGACCGGGAGGGCCCGGCATCATGCTCGCCAGCCTGGACCACGCGCTCTGGTTCCATCGCCCCCTGCGCATGGACGACTGGCTGCTCTTCATCCAGGACAGCCCGAGTGCGGCGGGTGCCCGCGGCTTCGCCCGCGGCGCGATCTACGACCGCGGTGGCGTCCATCTGGCGTCGGTCGCCCAGGAGGGTGTCATGCGCGAGCTCGACCCCGAGCGAGCGGATCCCTCGACCGCGCACAACTGACCCCGGGGCTGGGGCTCAGATCGCGCCCTGGTCGCGCAGGGCGGTGATGTCGTCCCAGCTCCGACCGATCTCCAGGAGGATCTCCTCGGTGTGCTGCCCGAGTTCCGGCGCGAGCCCGCCGGGCCGGGCCGGGGTGTCGCTGAAGCGGATCGGATGGCCGACCATCGTGATCTCGCCCCACTCCGGATGGTCCTCGGTGTAGAAGTAGCCGCTGGCGTGGAGATCGGGATCCGCTGCAGCCGCGAGTCGGCGCTGCACCGGTGACCAGCGGATGTCCGGGTTGGTGAACGCCGCCCCCCACTCGGCCGTCGTGCGGGACCGCATCGCCTCCCCGATCGCGGCGAAGAGGTCGTCGCGGGTCTCGCCGCGGATCTGGGTGGTCATGAACCGGTCCTCGTCGGCCAGCGCGGGTCGCTCGATGATCGCGAAGAACTCGGCGCGGACCTGCGGGGCGATGCCGACCAGGGCCATCGCCCCGTCGGCGGTCGGCACGACGCCGTAGAGGCCCTCGATGACGGGATGGCCGCCATGGGTCGGCGGGTCGAGATCCTCACCGGTGAGGAAGACGGCGGTGTACTCCGACGCCTGCGCATAGATCTGGCCGCCGACCAGGGAGGTCTCGATCTTCTGCCCGCGCCCGGTGCGCTCGCGCGCGAGGAGGGCGGCGAGCACGCCGTTGACCATGTTCTGGGACGCGATGTGGTCCGCGATCGTGATGCCGACCGCCCCGGGCCGCGTCTCGCCGGATTCGGTCGCGCGCATGAGCCCGCCGGCGGCCTGCGCGCCGAGGTCGGCGCCCTTGCGGCGGGCCGCGTCGCCCTCCAGGCCGTACGCGGTGCCGGCCGCGTAGACGATGCGAGGGTTCACGGCGGCGAGGTCCTCGTAGCCGATGCCGGCGCGATCCATGGCCCCCGCGGTGAAGTTCGAGATCACGACATCCGACTGGGTGACGAGGTCGAGGAAGACCTGAAGCCCGGCCGGGTCGCGCAGATTGACCGTGATGCTCCGCTTGCCACGATTGCTCCCGATGAAGAACGGCGGCCGCGGGTCCGTCTCGGAGGCGGGGATCCAACGTCCGTGGTCGCCGATGCCGGGCAGTTCGACCTTGATGACGTCGGCGCCCATCTCGTACAGCGTCTGCGCCGCCTGCGGACCCTGGACGAGCACACCGATGTCGATGACCCGCATGCCGGTGAGGGGACCATCGTTCTCGTCGCTCATGGCGAGAGGGTAGATCAGCCGCGTCGGTCGGGCCCTGGGAGCGCGCGGCAGCTCAGGAATCGAACGGGGGCGCGGCCGTGGTCTCCGCGGTGAGCCCGGGCTGGTCGGCCCCGGCTCCGGTGAAGTCCGTCTGGCGCCATGCTTCGTAGACGACCACGGACACGGCATTCGCCAGGTTCATGCTGCGGTTCCCGGCCAGCATCGGGATCGTCAGGAGTCGGTCGTGCTCGAACCGCTGCTTGTCCTCGACGGAGAGCCCGCTTCGTTCGGCGCCGAACACGAGCACGTCGTCCTCCCGATAGTCGACCTCCGTGTAGAGCCGGGTCGAACGGGCGGAGAAGCCGAACCATCTGCCCGAGAGCACGGCGGCGACCGCGTCGAGATCCGGGTGGACCTCCATCTCCGCGTACTCGTGGTAGTCGAGCCCGCCACGGCGCAGGAGGCGATCGTCGAGCTGGAAGCCGAGCGGCTCGACGAGATGCAGCGTCGCGCCGGTGTTCGCGCAGAGGCGCACGATCGCGCCGGTGTTCGGCGCGATCTCCGGTTGGACGAGGACCACGTGCATCGGCGCCAGCGTAGACAGGCCCCTTGCGAGAGACTGGCGGGCATGGAGGATCTCCCGCCGAACCATCACGCCGACTATCCGCAGTTCACGGGCATCTTCGGCTTCGTCGCCGGCCTCACGATGATCATCGGGCGTGGGCGCGATGCGCGCCTCGTCGCCCAACTGGCCTCCGTCACGGCGGACCAGCATGTCGTCGACATCGGCTGCGGACCGGGCACCGCGGCGCGCCTGACGGCAGCCGGTGGCACGAGCGTCACGGGGATCGACCCGTCCGGGCCGATGCTCCGGTTGGCCCGGATCTTGACGGCGATCCGACGACCGCGGGGCACGCTCGATTGGGTGCAGGCCGGAGCCGAGTCGATGCCGCTCCCCGACGCGTCGGCGGACGTGGTGTGGTCGCTCGCCTCGGTCCACCACTGGCCCGATCTCGAGGGCGGCATCGACGAGGTCACCCGTGTCCTTCGCCCCGGCGGCATGTTCCTCGCCGTCGAGAAGCGCACCGAACCTGGCGCAACCGGCAACAAGAGCCACGGCTGGACTCCGCAGCAGGCCACCGACTTCGCCGCGATGCTCGCCGACCGCGGCTACCGCGACACGAGCACCGCCGACCACGACATCGGCAACCGCCGCCTCGTCGTCGCCTCCGGCACCCACCCCTGACCGCGCCAGCCTGAACGCCACCAACGAGCAATCTCTGGACACAAAGGGGTCGCCACCGCGCCGCTTGGTCGACCCTTTCGTGTCCAGAGATTGCGGGTGGGGGGCGAGCCACTCCTGAGCGTCGGGGGCGGTGGGGCGCGAGACTGGTCGTCATGGCCGTTCTTCCACTGGCCGAGGCTGAGCAGCAGTACTTCGACTCGCTCGGCATCGAACCCTTCGAGCGCTTCGTCGATCTCGCGAACGTCGGCGCCCGCGTGCGCGTTCTCGAGATCGGCACCGGATCGCCCGTGGTGTTCGTGCACGGCGGGATGGTCGCCGGAGCCTCGTGGGCCGGGCTCGCCGCGTCGCTCCCGGACCATCGGTGCATCCTGCTGGACCGGCCGGGCTGCGGTGGCAGCGACATGCCCGCCGGTGCCTTCGCAACGATCGAGGAGAAGGAACGGGTCGCCGACGAGCTCCTGGCGGATCTCCTCGACGGTCTCGATCTGCCGTCGGCCAGCGTCGTCTCCACGTCACTCGGTGGGTGGTACTCGTTCCGCAGCGCGGCGGCCCATCCGGACCGGATCGACCGAATTGTGGCCATGGGGTTCCAGGTCGGGGCGTCGATCCAGGCGGCCCCGCTGATCATGCGGGTGCCGGCGCCGCGATGGATACCTCGGTTCCGGCCGCCGGTGGGTCGTCGGATGGCGCGCTCGATGCTGCGCCAGAGCGGGATGAAGTCGGCGATCGACAGTGGCAAGTTCAACGAGATGATGCTCACGTGGATGGTGTCACTGTTGCGCACCACGGACACGATGCCGAACGAGATGACCACCGCCCCCCGTCCGATCGGGTTGCGCGGACCGAATGCGGCCACGATGCACTCGCCGGAGCTGCTGGCGCGGGTGACCGCGCCGACACACCTCTTCTGGGGCGATGACGACCTCTTCGGCGGGGAGACGGTCGCCCGCGAGTTCGCCGCCGCGCTGCCGGACGCGAGCGTCGAGATGGTGCCCGGCGCCGGCCACGCGCCATGGATCGACGCGCCGGTCGCAGCCGCAGATGCGGTGCGTCGCCACCTTGCCGGTCCGTCGCCGTCCCACTAGGACAGCGCCATGACCGACGCCACCGATCCGGCCGTGACCGGCGAATCCTGGGCCGCGTTCTGTGACGCACTGAAGCGCGCCGGCGACACCGTGATCGAGAACAGCACCGACGAACTCGACCGCATCGAGGGCTTCCGCTACCTGAGCCGGCTGGCCCGCGGTGGTCTGCAGGCGTTCCTGGAGAACGGCGAGCCGCCGTTCGCCCAGATCCTCCCCATCCCGCACAACCTGAAGATCGGATGCGACAACCCGGACGCGTTCTACCAGAACGTGCCGATCGACCCGCAGTACGACTACCGGATCCACGGGCCGCGCGGGACGATCAACTACCTCAGCCTCGGCGCCTACTCCGGCGGCTACCTCGCGGGCGCCTCTCAGCCCGACATCCAGGGCCATCTGGAGGACAACGACCCGGATCCGGAGGGCTACGTCAACATCATCGCGAGCGTCGAGGAACCGGCGTCGCTCGCGCCCGGTCAGCGATGGCTGCGGATGGAGCCGATCACGTCCACGCTGATCATCCGCAACTTCTACCTCGACCGCAGCAGCGAGCGGCCGTCGGACCTCACGCTCGAGTGCCTGAACCCGCCGGCGCCCGGCCCCGGCCCGCTCACCGCCGAGAAGCTGAACCACGGACTGACGATGGCCGGGCTCTTCGTGCAGGGCGTGACGGACACGTTTCTGTCCTGGCTCAACGACCTGTTCGCCGACCGGCCCAACACGCTCGAGTTCCTCCCCGAGGAGGACGTCGGTGGCGGCTGGGCCGACCCGAACCAGTTGTTCCGGCACGGTTCGTGGACGCTCGAGCCCGGCCAGGCCCTGATCGTCGACGTGCCCGCCATCGAGGCGTACTACTGGAACTTCCAGCTCAACAACATGTGGGAGGAGTCGCTCGACTACGTCCACTGCCAGGTGACCGTGAACCAGCACACGGCCCGCTACGAGGCCGACGGCACGGCTCGGCTGATCATCGCGGACGAGGATCCGGGCTTCGGGAACTGGATCGACACCGCCCATCATCGCCACGGCACGTGGGGCCTGCGGTACAACCAGGTCGTCGAGGACATCGCTCCGACGGTGTCGTTGGTCGCGGTCGCGGACCTGGCGGACTGGGCCCCGGCGGAGCACTGACGGAGCCCTGACCCGTTCCGGGCGGGATGCTGTCGCTACGGTTGACCCCGTGCTGGGGACCGACGAGGGCGAGGGGACCGGTGTGGACGAGGGGACCGGCTACGGCTGGTTCCACGACAGCCGCGTCGGTCGGCTGACGCTGACCGGGGTCATCGCGTTTCTCGTCTACGCACTCGTCGTCTGGAACCTGCCGGCGTCGAGCGTGCGCAACGACCTTCGCCCCGGCGTCGACCGGGTCGTCCAGACGATGGCGATCTACCAACAGTGGTCGGTGTTCGCCCCGAACCCCACGACGATGTCGATCGCGGTCGAAGCCGACATCCACATGGCGAGCGGCGAGGTGATCCGCCACACGTTCCCGGACGGCGGCGATCTCTTCGGTGCGTACCGCGAGTACCGCTGGCGGAAGTGGGAGCGACGCGTCCGCCTCGACAGCTACGACCATCTGTGGCGCCCCACCGCGCAGTGGCTCGCCGCCCAGTACGCCGATGACGGCACGGTCGAGCGAGTGGTGCTCATACGCCACTTCAGCGAGACGCCGACACCGGGCCGCGACGACGAGCGCGAGTGGAACAGCTTCGAGTTCTACGACTACGACGTGCCGCCGGAGGAGGCGGGATGATCCTCGCCTGGCTCCATCGTCGCGCCGAGGGGTGGCAGCGGTTCTGGTTCACCCCGACGTCGTCGAGCATCTTCGCGCTCATGCGGACGATGCTCGGCGTGTCGTGCTTCTTCTGGGCGCTGTCGATCCTCCCGGACCTCCGCACCTTCTACTTCGACGATGGGCTGCTCCCGGAGCCGAACTATCGGGACAATCGGTACGGGCTCTTCCAGTGGCACACCGGTGACACGGCGGTGGTGGTCGTGTGGATCGCGCTCGTGGCCGCGTCACTCTCGCTCGCGTTCGGACGGTTGACGCGGCTCGGCGCGCCGGTGCTGTGGCTGATGCTGATGACGATGCAGCAGGGCGCGGTGAACGTCCTCAACGCGGGCGACGGCCTGCTGCGCATCTGGACGGCCTACTTCGCACTCTTCGCCCTCTTCACGCCGAACCGTTTCCTCGACGCGCCGCTGCTCGGCGAACGCACACCCTCCGGTCGGCAGTGGCCGCTCGCGCCGACCTGGTTGGTGCGCATCGCCCAGATCCAGCTCACGATCATCTACCCGGCGACGATCATCGCGAAGCTCGAGGGCGACACCTGGCGCGAAGGCACCGCGTCGCTCTACGCACTCGGCCTCGTCGACTTCGAGCGCTTCTGGGTGCCGGCCTTCGTGCGGGAGGACCTCGTCGTCGGCAACCTCATAACCTACTTCACGGTCGCAGTCGAGCTCTCGATCCCGTTCCTGTTGTGGACCCGCCGGACGCGCTGGCTCGGCCTCGCGTCGGGCATCGCCATGCATGTCGGGTTCGACTACACGATGCGGCTCGGGTTCTTCTTCCCGGCGATGCTCGTCGGCTATGTCGCCTTCGTCCGGCCGGAGGAGCTCGAGCGCTTCATGCGCCGCATCGCCCGGTTGGTGCGCCGCAGTCGAGGGCGCGGCGCCTCACGTCCAGAGACGGTCGAGGACGTCGCGCCAGAGCTGAGTGGTCAACGCGAGTGACTCCACATCGATGCGTTCGTTGTGGCCGTGGAATCGATTGAGGAACTCCTCGAGCGGGATCCCGCTGCTGAGGAGACCGGCGCCGTAGGCGACCGTGCCGCGGGGTCGGAAGTAGCGGGCATCGGTCGCACCGGTCACAAGGCTGGGCACGACCCGGGCCTCCGGATAGGCCATGCGGATCGCGTCGGCGAGTGCGTCCCAGAGCGGGGTGTCGGTCGGTGAGCCGGGATCAGCGTCGCGCATGTTCGGGTAGACCATCTCGATCTCGACGGACGGCAGCAGATCGGGCCCGATGATGTCCCGCAGGGCACGATCGACGTCCGCCTGCGTCTCGCCGGGGAGTAGACGCACGTCCACATAGAGCTCGGCCTTGTCGGCGACGGTGTTCGTCTTGGTGCCGGCGTCGAGCAGGTTGGGGCTGAACGTCATGTGGCAGCACGAGTGGGTGTTGCGGGCGAGATCCGGCGGGAGCGCGGCGAGCGCGTCGGCCACGCGGCCGGGGTCCAGCAATGCGGCTTCGGTCTCGGCGGGCAGGTCGAGGGCTCGGACCCGATCCGTGAACATCTCGTCGATCCGCGGTGTGATCTCCGCCTCAGCGACGCGGCTCACGATCGCGGCCGCTTTCACGAGGGCGTTGTCGGTCGCGTAGGGCATCGACCCGTGGCCAGGTGTGCCGTGCACGGTGATTCGACGCCCGCCGAGGCCTTTCTCACTGTTCGTCACGAGGACCGTCGTGCCGTCGCGGCCGTGGGTCGGCGTGCCGCCGTATTCGCTGAGCAAGTAGTCGCACTGCACGAGGTCCCAGTTGCGGTGCACGATCGGCCCGGCGCCGAGGAGCCCGCCCGCCTCCTCGTCCGCGACCGCGAAGTACACGATGTCGCCGGGGTAGCGGATGCCCGAACGCACGACGTCGCGGAACGTGACCAGCATCGAGGACGTCAGGTTGAGCATGTCGACCGCGCCCCGTCCCCAGACCTCGGTGACGCCGTCGGCGTCGGTGATCAATTCACCGCCGAACGGGTCGTTGCGCCACCCGTCGGGCGTCACCGGAACGACGTCGGTGTGGCCCATGAGACACAGCGCCGGCGCGTCGGGATCGGTGCCCTCGTAGCGGGCGACGAGCGAGCTGCGACCGGGCGCGCCTTCGATCATCTCGACGTCGAGCCCGAGCCCGTCGAGCTCGTCGCGCAGGAGCCGGGCGCTGACCTCTTCCTGACCGCTCCCCGGCGTGCCGTCGTTGACGCACTGGTTGCGGATCAGCTGCTGGAGCAGCTCGACCGTTTCACCGGTGAGCGAATCGGGGGTGGCCATACCGGCCATCTTCCTCCAGGCCGGCGCGGCGTGCCGGGCTATCCGAGGGCGGCGACCACGGCGTCACCGTGCTTGCGGTGCACCTTCGCGACGCCGAAGCCGACCTCGGCGCCCGTGTCGAGCGCCAGGACGATCTCCGCCATCGACTGACCGAACACCTTCGTCTGCCCCATCGTGACCGCGGTGATCCGGTCCCGACCGATCGCTGCAGTGAGCTCCTTCGGCTTCCCGAACGCGTTGATGGCGAACAGTGCCACCCGTCGGTCGGTCACGGCGAGGAGGACATGGCTGGCGTTGCCGACGTCGAGTCCGGCCTCGGTCCGCTCGTCACGTCCGGCCTCGCTCAGGCTCTCACCGGCCTTGCTGCCGAGCACGGCGCCGACGCCGGCGGCCACCGGTGCGACCGTGCCACCCGCAACCGCACCTGCCGCACCGAGGATGACCTCGTTGACGGCACCACGGGGCATCGCCTTCGTCGCCGCGACGATGGTCTCGCCCGCCCCGAGCATCGCCGCACACTGCTTCGTCATCTTCGCCGTGTTCATGCGTCCCCATCGGCAGCGCTCGGCTCGACATGAAACCCCCAACCCAACCCAACCCAACCCAACCCCGTCGTTCTGGTGTGAACTGATCGGGCGAAACCCGATCAGTTCACACCAGAACGGGAGGTGGTGCCGGGGTGGCGGGTCTCCAGCGCGGAGCGCACGCCGTCGCGCCAGGGGACTGTGCACGGGCCGGCGAGCTCGCGGCGCCTGGTGGTGTCGGCCGCGTGGGTGTGGAAGAGCAGGTGGTCGGACTCGGTGAACGTCATCGACAGGCCGGTCAGCTCTTCGAGATGGGCGATGATCTCCTCGAGGGTGACCACCTCGTCACCGGCGAGGTTGACCGCCGGCGCGCCGACGGCCGCGTGGGCGAGGAGGCCCTGCACCTGCACGACGATGTCGTCCTCGTGGATCGGTGAGGCGTAGGCGTGCTGACCGGCGATCTTCTGGTACGGCACGCCGCCCTTCATGAACTCGTGGAACACCATCGGCAGGCCGCCGTGGCCCGAGGTGCCGTAGGCGACGTTGAGCCGCGCCATGATCGTCGGTAGGCCGAGCTCGCGGGACTGGAAGCGCACAACCGCCTCGCTCGCGAGCTTGCTCATGCCGTAATGGGGGGCGTACGGCGTGGTGCCGCCGAGCTCGTCGTCCTCCGTGTAGATCGCCGCCGGATTCTCCTTGTCGCGGTAGACGCTCGAGCTCGACATGTGGAAGAACGCGGTGGCGTCCTTGTAGCGCCGCATGAGGAAACCGGCGCCGTCGGCGTTGACGCGCAGCGCATCGTCGGGGGACTTCGGGTCGTTGTCGACCGCGCAATGGATGACGTAGTCCACGTCCGGAAGATGATCGAGGTCCGGATCGCCGAGGTTGAAGACGGCCGTGCGGATGCCCTGGGCCTCGAGGTCGGCCTTCGCGGTCGGGTCGGTGAAGCGGGCGCCGGCCCACACCTCGTTGCCGGCGCGCTGGAGCGCTTCGGCAATCGGCCGCGCGACCTGCCCCGTCGCTCCGGTGACCAGAATCCGTTCGCCTTCGAGCATGTGCCCTCCCGTTGCGGCCGGACCCTACCCCGGCTGCGAGGCCGCGATCTTCGTGAGAGGATCGCAGCCATGAGCGACGTTTCGTTTCCCGTCAACGGCACCACGGCCGCCGGCCATCTGGCGATCCCCGAGAGTGGCTCCGGCCCCGGCGTGATTGTCGTCCAGG
>BQJV01000014.1 GCA_021604885.1 Acidimicrobiales bacterium | reverse complement strand
CTTCATCGCCGACGACGACTGACGATCATCGCTACGAATGGAACCGGTAGCGCTCCCCACCTCGGGGCGCTGCCGGTTCGCGTTCCGACCCTCGTCATCGGGTCAGCCGACGGCGTCGAGGATGGTCGTCCGCACGAGCGTCAGCTTCGCCGCGGTGTCGGGGTCGAGTCCGACAGGCACGTCCGGCAGGGGCTCCGCGTGCACGGCAGCCTTGAGAACAGCGGCGGAGAACTCGGCCACCTCGAGCCGCGCCGGATTCCAGTTCTCCCGATCGACACTCGCGAGATCCATGAGTCCGCCCTGGCCGACCGTCTCCGGTGGGGCGAGATAGTGGGACATGCCACCGATGTGCAGGAGGCTCGGGTGTTCCCGATGCTCGAGCCGGTGGCCCGACTCCTGGAGGAAGACGTTCAGGAGCTTCCCGGTGTCGTAGAGCCAGTAGTTGTGCCCCGCCGCCGCCAGAGCCGCGAGCGCCTCCTCCGACAGACCCGCGCCGGACCCGAAGCCGATGTCCCAGCGGTCGCGCACGTCCAGGAGTGCGTCACGGCGATACATGCCGAAGTGCGGACTGCCGAACAGATAGCCGTCGGCGGCGTAGAAGTACTCACCGTTGACGCCGGCGTGACCGTCCGGGATCACGTCCGTCTCCGACCAGATGCCCCGGCCGGACGTGACGCCCGCCGCGCCTGCGGCGAGACGGTCGGCGAAGTCACCGACATAGGGAGCGGACGCAGCGATGTCGCTGTCCACGAGACAGAAGTAGTCGCCGTCGTCTCGCGAACCCAGGATCCGGTCGAGGGCGGCGCCGTGCGTGATCATCGCGTCGTCGGACACGACGAGCATCTCCACGACACGATCGGGATACGCCTCGGCGAATGCTTCCATGAGCGCGATCTGATCCGGCGCACACGCGTTGAGGGCGAAGCGGAAGCGGGCGTCGCTGTGTGCCAGCTGTGTCGCGACGAGGTGCGACAGGTAGGGGAACACCGATCCCGTCCACACGATGTTGAAGACGAAGTCGCGATCCGGAGCGGGAGCGGTCATCGGATCTGCACTGCTGGGAAGTCGGCGATCTCGCGGGCGAGGTCGCCGTACATGGCGTCGAGCGGCCCACGGATCTCCGGCGGCGTTCTGGTCCAGTCGCTGTGGCGGGTCTCGTAGCGGAGCGGCACGATCGTGTCGGGGAGCCCGACGAACTCGGCCAGCTCGTCCCACGCATCATCGATCAGATCGAAGCGCAGGAACATCACGGGATAGTCGCCGTCATGGTCGAACCAGCCCCTCAGGTGATCGGCCAGGCCGAACTCGTCCACGCCGGCCCCGAGGAAGTCGTCCAACGAGCACAACGACAGCGGCGGATCTCCGAGCCCGGCCGGGGTCACGTGCATCGCCTTCCAGTGGCCCAGCTGAAAGGAGCGCCGGAACAGCGACAGCACGGCGTCGCGCGGGTCGCTGACCGGATAGACGACCCGGAACCCCTCGGGTACCTCTTCCGCGGCCGGCGGCCGGCGGAGATGCTTGTGGGGCCACTGACCGGGGCCACGCGGCAGATCGAGGCCCGCCTCGACGAACGTGTCGGTCAGCGCCGTGGTGCCGGAGCCGCCGAACGAGGTGAGCTGGACGGTGTGGGGCAAGGCGAACGGGTCGCTCGATGCGCCGTGTTCGGAAATGACCTTCTCCAGCGCGCGAGCGTCGAACCTGTCGGAGTCCACGCACCGGAGGGTACCTCCTGCCCTCTGCGCGAGATACGGCCGCGAGACCCATTTGGGGCGCCGGCGCGGCGCCTAAGCTTCGCGGGTTGTGAAGCCGACGATCGACGCCGACCCCCCGCCCGAATTCGAGTCTGCGGACACGATCGCGTCGGGGTGGGTGTCGGACGATCACGAGATCGTCGAGGTACGACCGGCCGCGACGGACCACCTCCGGTCGTTGTTCGAGCCGGACGAACGCACGTGAAGCTGTCCTTCCCGGTCCCGAGCACGCGGCATCCGGTCGGCGGTGTCGCAGTCACCTACGAGTTCGCGACCGCACTCGCCCACCGCGGCCACGAGGTCACGCTCCTGCACCACGAGCTGTTCGGCGACGACGCTGTTGCATCGCTCGACGAGCTCGCCTGGTTCGCGTTCGACGATGCGCTGAACCATCAGTTCGTCGACGGTGGCGTCGCCGACGTGTCCGCCCTCCCCGACGCCGACGTGTTCGTGGGGCATGCCCCGGCGGTCGACGAAAACCCGCGGCTCGGGCTTCCCGTCAAGATGATCCAGGGGTGGCACATGTACCCCGAGGAGCACGAGGTCGCCGCCTATCGAACCAGGGCGCCGAAGGCGTGCGTCGCCCGCTGGCTGCTGCGGATCGGCACCGAGCTGGGCGTCGCGGAGCACGAGCTGGTCCACACACCGATCGCCCTGCACCATGATCGCTTCCAACTCAGCAAGCCGATCGAGGATCGACCGCCGCATCTCCTCTTCTGCTGGAACCGACATCCGATGAAGGGCGGCGACACCGCGATCGAGGTCCTCGGCCGCGTGCACGAAGAACGACCCGATGTGCGGCTCTCCGCGTTCGGTACATGGGCGCCGCCGGAGATCCCGTCGTGGTTGACTTATCACCGCGAGCCCGAGCCGAACGTGCTCGTCGACGAGCTGTACAACACGGCGTCGGTGTTCCTGTGCTCCAGCGTCGTCGAGGGATTCGGGCTGACGAATCTGGAAGCGATGAGCTGCGGCGCCGCACTCGTGACCACCGATTGCGGCGGCCCCGAGGACTACGCGGACCAGGGGATCACCGCCCTCGTGACGCCGACGAAGGACGCCGACGCCCTCGTCGACGCGACGCTTCGGGCGCTGGCCGACGAGACGATGCGGACCGGGATCGCACGGGCCGGCCGGGATCGCGCGCTCGAGTTCACGTGGGATCGCAGCGGCGCCCTGATGGAGACGTTCTTCGCCGACTATCTGGCCGACCCCGGGTCGTTCGGACGCTGAGCCGCTAGCGGAGTTCGGGCTTCTGGGGCCCCGGCTCGACAAGGAACGGCGCCGGGTCGGCGACGTAGGCGGCGAGCGCGGCCTCCAGCCTCGCGCCGACCGCGTCCCAGTCGAACGTGCGAGCGTGCGCCACCGCGGCCTGCGCGTAGGCGAGGCGCCGCGGCTCATCGTCGTGCAGTGCGATCACCGCTCGGGCAAGCGCCGGAGCGTTCTCGACCGGGACGACATCGGCCGTGCGGCCCGCCAGACCGTAGTCCTCGGATCCCCCACAGTCCGTCGTGACCAACGCCGCGCCGCAGGCCATCGCCTCGAGCGGCGTGAGCCCGAAGCCCTCGTTGCGACTCGTCTGCACGAAGACCCGAGTATCGCTGTAGATCTCGGTGGCGAGCCGGTGATGGTCGGGCGAGTCGACGAAGTCGACGCCCTCCGGCAGGGTGTCGGGCACGCCCCGACCGAACACGGTGCACTGGATGTCGGGCCGTTCGGCCCGGAGCTGCTCGAGCATCGCCAGCGCGGTCGACCACCCCTTCTCGCGGAACGGATGGTGCAGGACCGTCACGTCGATCGACCGATCGGCGAGCGGCCGGTGAGGCCGGAACAGCTCGTGGTCGAGGCCCGGCGGCACATGAACCATGCGGTCCGGCTGCACGCCATAGCTCGCACCGATGCGGAGGAGCCACGAGGCGACGCAGACCTTCAGGCCCGGGGAACGGAACGCGTCGGCCTCCCACTCCTCGGAGAGCATCCGGTGGCCCTGCACGACGACGATCGGCAGCCCGAGACGCGCCGGGGCCGCGGAGTTGAAGACAACATCGGAGTTCGGAGTGGTCGAATCGTCGACCGAGTCGACCAGATGATGGACGACCTCGGCCTGACGGCACACGGCGGGGATCTCGTCCAGCGACGACACCCGATCAGGCCACGATGGCCCGTGGAGGAAGTGCACCTCCACGCCACGCCGGCTGAGCGCGTTGGCGAACTCGTAGAGCACCGCTTCTCCTCCCGTGACGTTCCCCGTCGACGGGTAGATGAACGTCGCGATCATGCGGTGCCCGAGCCGATGACACGCGCCGGGATACCGACGACGACGGTGCCCGGCTCCACATCGCGCGTGACGACGGCATTCGCACCGACTTCGGCGCCGCTGCCGATCTCGGTGTCGCCGAGGACGCGTGCGCCGGTGCCGATGCGAGCACCCTCACGGACGGTCGGCCCACGGAACGCCCCGGCCTTCAGACCGAGCGTGGTGAACGGCGCGATCACCACCCGCGACTCGATGACCGTGATGCCGTCGATGACGACCTGGCCGTGCGGGAGGTAGACCCCCGGCGCCATCTCCACGGGGTCGCCGATGCAGATCTGGGCCCGGGAGATCGCAAGGAGGTGCAGCAGGCGGGGAACCACCGGCACCCGCCGGACGCGCAGAGCGACTCGAGCGCGGTAGAGCACATGGCCGAGGAAGGCGTCGGCCGTGAAGCACAGGCGCACCACGAGCACGATCGCGTCGATGACGCCGTCGACCTCGTCGATCTCGCCGCGGTTGCGGGCCGCCATGCGCGCGTCGGCCAGGACGGCCTCGCGAAATCCCGGCTGACGAGTGCGCCACTGAGCCCAGAACTCCTGGCGCTGCGGGGTGTCCTCGATCCCGATCCAACGCTCGCGACGTGTGGCCATGACCCGCAGAGGGTACACGGCGTGGACTGCGCCTAACATTGGTCCCTGATCCGGGCCGGTTGCCCTCTTGACCGCCCCACGCGGTCGGCTCCACACTATCCGTGGTCCGATCGCCCGCCGCGATCCTGACTCTCCGCACCTGAGGAACCTGCATGTATCCGTTCTGGGACACCGTCATCAATCCGCTCGTGCTGATCGCCGATGCGCGCCGCATCGTCGAGATCGGGGCGCTGCGCGGTGAGACGACGGCGAAGATGCTCGACGATCTCCGCCCGGACGCAGAGCTGCACGTCATCGATCCCCTGCCCCAGTTCGACCCGAGCGCCCATGAGGCCGCGTTCCCCGGTCGCTACATCTTCCACCAGGCACTCAGCCTCGAGGTCCTGCCCGGCGCGCCGGCCTTCGACCTCGCACTCATCGACGGCGACCACAACTGGTACACCGTCTACAACGAGTGTCGCGAGCTCGCCGCCGGGGCCAAGCGGGCCGGCGAGCCGCTCCCGCTCATGATCCTCCACGACGTCGGCTGGCCCTACGGCCGACGCGATCTCTACTACAACCCCTCCGACGTCCCCGAGGAGCACCGTCAACCGCACGAGCGCAAGGGCATGATGCCCGGCCGGCCCAAGCTGCTTCCGGCCGGCGGGATGAACATCACGCTGGACAACGCGCTCGAGGAGGGAGGACCCCGCAACGGCGTCCGCACCGGCCTCGACGACTTCATCGCCGAGCACGACAAGCCGATCCGCCAGGTCATCCTCCCGATCTACTTCGGGCTCGCGATCGTCGCCGACGAGGAGTACCTGGCCGCCCACCCGGATGTGGTGGCCTTCCTCGACCGGCTCGAATCCCACGAGGGAACCCAGGAACTCCTGGAGCTGTCCGAGGAGATCCGCCTCGAGGGCGTGGTCTTCGAGCACAACATCGACCGGATGCGCAACGAGCGCCTGGGCCGGGCGACGGACCGCTACGTCTCCCTGCTGAAGGGAAGCCTTCTCGACGAGCACTATCTCGAGAACGAGGAGCGCATCGACTACCTGCTCACCTGCCTACGCACGGACCGCGAGCTCAACGAGGAAGAACTCCGGGATCCCGCGAAGGCACGGGCGCGCAACATGCGCGAACGGGTCGCTGACCGCGAGTCGGGTACCCCCGGCGCCGAGGATCGACCGGGTCACTTCGCGTACGCCGACATGGGCCGCGAACGGCTGGACCAACTCGAGGCCGCGCTGCGCCGGGCCGACGCCGACGGTGTGACCGGCGACCTCGTCGACATCGGCGTGGGCCGCGGTGGCTCCTCGATGTTCATGAAGGGGCTCGTCGACATCCTCGAGACCCCGGACCGGACGGTGTGGGTGGTCGACGAGTTCCGGGCATCGCCCGCCGAGGGCGCTCGTCCCTGGCGCGAGGCCGGCACCGCCGACCTGCTCTCGGATCTCAATCAGGTTCGCGACGGGTTCGCCCGATTCGACCTGCTCGACGACGATGTGCGCTTCCTGCAGGGCAAGCCGTCCGACACCCTCCCCGATGCCGACGTCTCCGCCATCGCGGTGCTGCGCCTGGGCCCCGGGCTCGGTGCCGAGGCCGGCGCGGCGCTGGAGGCGCTCTACGACCGGGTCACTCCGGGCGGCATCGTGGTGGTGGAGGACGAGCGTGACCCGCAAACCGCCGACGCGGTGCAGGCATTCCGCGTCGCACGCGGCATCGACGACTTCGACCGCGTCGCGTGGACGGGGACGGCGTGGATCAAGGCCGACGAGACCGTTCCGGTCGCCTCGACATCCCTGGTCCGCAACCGCGCACCGCTGGCGCCCAAGGTCACCGGCCGTCCGACCGACCGCCTCGATCTCTCGATCGTCGTCGTCTTCCACAACATGCGGCGCGAGGCAGAACGCACACTGCACTCGCTCACCCGCGGCTACCAACGCGGCATCGACGACCTTCGCTACGAGGTCATCGTGGTCGACAACGGCTCGTCCCCGGACCAGGCGCTCGACGCGTCGTTCGTGGAGAGCTTCGGCGCAGAGTTCCGCCTGCTCGACATGGGAGCCGACGCACCGCCCTCGCCGACCCACGGTCTGAACGAGGGCATCGCAGCCACGACCGGCACGAACGTCGCCCTGATGATCGATGGCGCCCACGTGCTCACGCCCGGTGTCCTGCGCCACGGGGTGATGGCCCTCGACGCCTACACCCCGACGGTGGTCGCCACCCAGCAGTGGTACGTCGGCCCGGGCCAACAGCCCGAGCTCGCCGACGAGTACACCCAGACGGACGAGGACGCCCTGTTCGCCGGCATCGAGTGGCCGGCGGATGGCTACCGGCTCTTCGAGATCGGCCACTTCATCGGGACCCGCGACTGGTTCGACGGCATCCTGGAGAGCAACTGCCTCTTCGCCCCCCGGACACTGCTCGAACAGGTGGGTGGATTCGACGACAGCTTCTCGGTGGCCGGCGGCGGCTACGCGAACCTCGAGATCTACGAGCGACTCGCGTCACATCCGGACGTGACGTTGTCGAGCATCATCGGCGAAGGCTCGTTCCATCAGGTCCACGGCGGCACCACCACGAACGACACCGAGGTCGAGGCCCGCCGAGCGAAGACCTTCGGCTACGGCGAGGACTACGCCGAGAGACTCGGCCGTACGATGCGCGGCCCGGCCCGCACGGTCCGCTACGTCGGCGGATTCGAGTCGACGGCATCGAACCGCACCCGCAGCCGCCGGATGACTGCGAACTCGTTCGCCCGGGGGCGTATCGAGTCCGGCATCGACGGTGTTCCCGAACAGGCGCATCCGATGCCCGACGAGCTCATCACGTCGTTCACCGACGCCTACTGGCACAGCCTGGCGTGGCAGAACTCGACCTGGCGCGGCCAGCCCGTCGTCAACGCCCCGTCCGATCTGCTCGTCTACCAGGAATTGCTCGACCGGATCCGGCCCGACCATGTCGTGGTCACCACGGTGCCCGGAGCGGGTACCGCGCACTATCTGGCGACCGTCTGTGCCGTGCTCGGCCACGGCGAGGTCATCGCGGTCGGCCGCCACGGATCGGACCCGGCGAACCATCCGCGGCTCACCAAGGTGCGCGGCGTCCCATCGGACGAGGCGACGATCGCCGAGGTCCGCGACCTGGTCGGCGACGACCCCAACGCCCTCGTCGTGATCAGTTCCGGCGCACCCGCCCCCACGTTGCAGGCGGAGTTCGCGGCGTACTCCCCGATGGTCCGGCCGGGAAGCTATGTCGTGATGGAGAACACCATCTACGGCGGGCACCCCGTCTGGCCTGCCTACGGCCCGGCCCCGCTCAACGCCGTGCGGCGGATCCTCGTGGAGCACGGCGACTTCATGCAGGACACGGCCGTGGAGACCCACGGGCTCACGTTCAACCCGGGCGGTTTCCTGCGCCGTAGCGAGTGACCGTGGCCGATCGCTTCTTCTTCCTGCACATGCAGAAGACAGCGGGCACATCGCTGTGGCAACGCCTCAACCAGGCGTTCTCGCGCGAGCAGCTGTATCCGGGCGAACACGACGGCCAGAAGCCCGATGTCACGATCCTTCCCGAGGCGGCGATCGCGGCGGTCGACGCCCGGGGCGACGAGATCCGCGTCGTCACCGGACACTTCCCGCTCTGCACCGCGGAGCTGCTCGGCGGCGGATTCCGCACGTTTACCGTGCTGCGCCACCCGGTCGAGCGGACCCTCTCGAGCCTTCGTCACTATCGGGAGAAGACGCCGGGGATGGCGGACGTGCCCCTCGCCGAGCTGTACGAGGATCCGTGGCGGCGGCTCGTCATCCGCAACCACATGGTGAAGATGCTCAGCCTCACGGTCGAGGAGATGACGGGCGGCATGCTCACGGAGGTCGAGTTCACGCCCGCACGGCTCGAGCGGGCGATCGCCGCGCTCGACACGATCGACGTCGTCGGCATCCAGACACGGTTCGAGCCGTTCTGCAACGAACTGGCCCGGCGCTTCGATTGGGATCTCGGGCCGCCGCGCTACGCGAATCGCACGGGTCGGGCCGACGCCCCGGAGGACCTCGTCGCACGCATCGTCGAGGACCAGGCCGACGACATCGCTCTCTTCGACTACGGGACCACGATCGCCGTCTGAGCAGCGAATCGCTTCTCGTTGCTCAGAGCAGGATCGGGATCTGCCCGTCGGGATAGGACGACGGTGCGAAGAACCACGACTCGATGGCATGACGCTCGTTGGTCATCCCGGCGCTCACCCCGGTGCGATGCAGGAACAGGTGATCGAAGAACAACGCGTCGCCGGCCGCGAACGTCGGCCGGACCACCGCCACGTCGCCGGCAGCCTCCTCGACCTTCTCGGGTGAGACCGACCAGTCGAACATCGCTCCCGGCGTGCCGGTCTCCACGATCCGGTCGATCCGTCGAGGCACGACGTCGAGCGCCGGCGCGTCGACGCCACACGATCCCAACGCGAGCCAGAGGTTGAGCGACCGCACCTCCCGGCCGAGGAAGGCGCCGTCCTGATGCCAGTTCGTCTGCGTGTCGACCGGCACGCGGCGCAGGTTGCACTTGTTCGCCGACAACGCCGGGCGCTCGCCGAGGTATGCCGTGACGAGATCACGCAGTCCATGACGCTCGAACAACTCGGTGAGGGTGAACATCATGCGGGGCGAGTCGACCGTCCATACGCCGCCACTCTCCCGCATGAACTTCCGACCGCCGATGCGGTAGTCGCCGACCGACGGTTGAAACGGCGTGAACCATGGCGCGTCGCCCGGCTCGCGACCACCGGACTGGCGATCGTCGAAGGCGCTGAACGTCCGGTCGATGCCGTCGCGGAGATCGGCCGCCTCGGACTCGTCGATGAGGCCGCGCACCAGCACGCAACCGTAGGTGGACATGCCCTCGCGAAGCGCTTCGGCGGTCAGCTCGCCCCTCGTGAGCTCGGGGAGGTCCGACGCGGCGCGCGCTCGCGCCGGCTCCGGTTCGACCGAGACCGTGTCGGCGGGCGCAGCCTGGAAGAACGCCTCGTGGCGCAGGTCGACGAGCAGCGCTTCGAGCGCCGGATCCGACTCGATCCGCAGCGCGTCGATGACGACGTCGATGGCTGCGACGGCGTCCCCCGCAGCGCGCAGGGCATCGACGCGGTCGCGAACCCGGCTCACGACGACACCGGGGGGCGTTGCGCCTGGCGAGCCTCGGTTCGGGCCTGCTGCTGCAGGAACCCTGCAATCAACTCGTCCTCGCTCAGCGTCTCGATGATCTCGAGCTCCTGGAACGGAACGACCTCGTAGTCCAGATCACGCCAGTAGTACTGGAACTCGTCGCTCTTCCACTGCTCGTAGATCTCCTCCCAGGTGAGCCGACCGAAGTGCGGTTCGAGACAGCCTTCGGTGAGTGCCTGCCCCTCGAGTTGCCAGCGGAAGTCGATCGAGAGTCGGAAGAACATCCCCGAGAGGTTGTGGAGCGCGGCGTGCACGGTGAGGGACGGGAAGACCAGCACGTCTCCCGCCTCGAAGCGCGTCGTGACCCAGCGACACTGCTCGAGCATGTCGGGAGGGAGCATCGCACAACGGTTGCCCGCACCCAGATGGTTGGTCAGGGGCAGGGGTCCCCATCGGTGCGAACCCCGCAGGATCGCGAGGCCACCGAGCTCGGGGGTGATGTCGCCGAGAGGGACCCAGGTCGCGGTCAGCTTCTCCGTGCCCTGATTGTTGGGATAGTCCTGATGAGGCGGCGTGCTGATCGCCTCGAAGTCCGGGAACACGAGCCGCGCGATCTTGAGCGGATGGGGGAACGCCGACTCGCCCAGTGCGGCTTGCATCGCCCCGACCAGCGCCGGCTGGTGCGCCAGCGTGTGCAACGACTCGAGCTTCTGCACCCGGTCGAGCGCGTCGAAGAACGCTGGGTCGCCTTCACGGGCGGGTTCGGTGCCGACGCGGCCGGCCATCGGCAGGGCTTCCGGGTCCGTCCAACCCGCATCGCCGAGCGCGCGCAGGACATCGCGGCGGACTGCCAGCACGTCCTCGCGATCGAGCAGCTTCGGGAGATAGAGATAGCCGTCCTCGTCCAGCCGAGCCCGCAGCGCGACGGGGTCGTCGACGATCGAGGTCGACTCGCACATCGGCAGGAACGCCCAGTCATACGTCATCGCGAAACGTCCATCGCGGAGCTGAGGGTAGCAGCCGGATCGAACACGGAGAAAGGTCGACACAACGCTCTTGGTGGCGAAGCGGCGCCTGCTACTCTCGTCCTCCTGTGAGCGAAGACCCCACGCGATTCTTCGTCGTCCACCTCCAGAAGACGGCCGGCACGACCGTCCGTGACCGGTTCCGGGCGACCTACCCCGACGAGGCGATCTACCCCAACGCCACCGACGGCACCGACAAGCGCCTGTCGGTCATCTCGCTCACCCACCTCCTCGACCGCTGGGCCGTCCGCCGCGACGAGATCCGGGTCGTCGCCGGTCACTTCCCGCTCTCCGTGGTGCACCTGCTCGACGCTCCCTTCGTGACCGTGAGCGTGTTGCGGCCGCCGATCGAGCGAACCCTGTCGTACCTGCGTCACCAGAAGCGGATCAACAAGGCCGACCGGGAGAAGTCGCTCGAGGAGCTCTACGACGACCCGTTCCGTTTCGCCGGGCTGATCCGAAACCACATGACGCGGATGTTCGCGATCAAGGCCGACGAGATGGGACCGGGCGACGGCGTGCTCACCGACATCGACGACACCCCCGCCCGCCTCGACGACGCCAAGGCCGGTGTTGCCTCGCTCGACGCGTTCGGGCTCCAACCCCGCCTCGACGAATTCTGGAACGAGCTCGCCGACCGCTACGGACTCGTCGGCGATCAGGAGATCGTGTCGAACACGACCGAACCCGAGGACGCGCCGGCCCACCTCGTCGAGCGCATCGCCCACGACAACGCGCTCGACCTCGCACTCTACGACTACGCGGAAACGCTGTATCACGACCGGCAGGCCGTCGGATGACCGCCGATCTGCTCGCGGACGCCGAGCGGCTGAGCGCGGCCGGCGCATGGGACGACGCGATCGACCTGCTGACGGCGGCCAACCGGGCCGGGCGCGACGACCAGCTCGAACGCCGGATCACCGATCTCCGCCATCGCAGCTGGGTCGCACTCACCTCGGCCGAACCCGCGCCGCCCGCTCCGGCCGACACGGCGCCGCCGCCTGTCGGCGAGTCCGGTCTCCCGGAGGTCTCGCTGCAGGCGATGACCGCCGGCGCCGTGCGCGCCGCCCTCGAGTCCCACGGTGCCCTCTTCGTCCCCCGCGCGCTCGACAACGCGGCGGTCGAGTCCCTCATCGGCACCATCGAGCGAGCACTCGCACGGGTGACGGACCCCGACGACCTCGACGATCACGGCGACAGCACGTACTACCCGTTGAAGGCGGACCGTCTCGCCCTCGACACCCTGCCCGAACCGCCCCAAGCGCTCCGCCGTCGCTTCGTCACGGAGGCCGGTGGCGTCCTCCTGGCCGACAGTCCCCGGGGCATGTTCGAACTCCTCGAGCTCTACGACTCGCTCGGTCTCCACGACGTGGTGCAGGACTTCCTGGGCGACCGCCCGGTGATGTCGGCGAACAAGTGCACGATGCGTCGTGTCGAGCCCGACAAGTTCGGCGGCTGGCACCAGGACGGCGCCTTCCTCGGCGAGCACATCCGGGCGATCAACATCTGGCTCGCGTTGACCGATTGCGGCGTCGATGCGCCCGGCCTGGATCTCGTCGCCGACCGCGTCGATCACATCGTCGAAACCGGCACCGAGGGCTCCTTCTTCGACTGGGCGGTCGGCGACCCCGTCATCGAACGTCTCGGCGCACCGATCGTCCGCCCCCGGATCAAGGCCGGCGACATGGTGATCTTCGACGAGATGAACCTGCACCGCACCGCGACCGCGCCCGGGATGACCCTCCACCGCCACGCCATCGAATTCTGGTGCTTCGCCGCGTCGACCTACCCGAAGGGTCACATTCCGCTGGTCTGGTGACCCGGCGCGGGACGGTTTAGCGTCGACCCATGGATCTCGTGCCGACCGTCGACATCAGCGACCCGACGGCGACATCGCTCGCCGCCCTCGACACCGCCTGCGCCGACCACGGATTCTTCCTCCTCACCGGCCACGGACTCGACGACCTGATCGAGCGGACATGGCGCGCGACGGAGGACTTCTTCGCGTCGGACCCCGCCAACAAGGAGGCGATCCGTCGCAGCCCCGAGGCCATGCTCGGCTGGTACGACCGGGAGCTCACCAAGCAGAAGCGGGACAGCAAGGAGGTCTTCGACTTCATCGATCCGGAGATCCCCGCCGAGCACAACCCGAACCGCTGGCCGGCCGGCCCGGACGGCTTCCGCCAGACGATGATCGACTTCTTCGACGGCTTCGCCGGGCTCGCCGCCCGCACGCTCGATCTCGTGCAGCGCACGCTCGAGCTCGATCCCGCACTCGCCGCGACGCACACCACGGCCCGTACCACCAGCACGGTTCGCCTCAACCACTATCCGGTCGGCGACCCCGTCCCCGCCGCCGAACGGGAGGGGCTCAACCCGCTGGGCGACGTCGCGCTCGGCCACCACACCGACCCGGGTGTGCTCACCCTGCTGCTCCAGGACGACACCGGCGGACTCCAGGCCGAATCGTCCGAGCACGGCTGGATCGACGTCGAGCCGCGACCGGGCACCATCGTCGTCAACCTCGCGGACACGCTCCAGGTCTGGACCAACGACCGCTACAAGGCGGCCGTGCACCGGGTCGTGCCGATGACCGACCGCAGCCGCTACTCCATCCCGTTCTTCTCCAACCCGCCACGGGACTGTGTGATCGAACCCATCGACGAGTTGGCGCCGGCGGGCCCCCGCTACCGACCGTTCACCTGGCGCGAGTTCATCCGCGGCCGCGCCGAGGACAACTTCGCGGACTACGGCGTCGACGACATCCAGATCGCCCACTTTGCCATCGACCCGTTGGCGTCCGCATGACGGAGGTCTTCCTCGGCACGATCGCGATCGAACCGGGGCGTTGGGCGTGGTTCGCCGACGATGCCGCTCCCCCGATGGCCATCTCGCCGTGGCTCGATCGCATTGCCGACGCCGGCTTCGACGGCCTCGAACTCTGGGAACACCACGTGCGTACCGCACAGGACGACGAGGTGGCCGCGGTGTTCGAGCACCGGCTCGGGGTGGCGGTGTTCAACACGTACGTCGGCTTCGACGAGACGGACGACGCCGAACGGGACCAGGCGGCCGACTGGATTCGGCGTTCCGGCGCGGCGAAGGCCAAGTGGAACACCGGTCCCGAGCGCGACGACCGTGCCCGCGACGCGTACCGCGACCGACTCGCCCGATTCGCCGCCGCCACCCCCGGGGTGGAGTTGGTCTGCGAGTGTCACGATGGGTCGGCGATGGACGATCCCGCGTTCGCCGCCGCCGTCCTCCCCGCCGGGAGCAGTGCGCTGTTCCACACGCACGACGACCTCGAACTCATCCGCGCCAAGTTCGCCGCCTACGGCGATCGAATCAGCCACGTCCACGTGAACCATCTCTTCACCGGGTCACCGAAGCTCGCCGACATCCGCGACGAGCTCGCCGAGAAGATCGGCGTGGCCAGGGAGCTGGGATTCGACGGCACCTGGACGCTCGAGTTCGTCCACGGCACAGGCAACCCGGAGCTCGATCAGCGGGAGCTGTTGTTCGCCCAGGCCGTCGAGGATCTCGCCGTGCTCCGCGACCTCCTCGGCTGAGCTGCCCATGCGCACCACGCGAGCGCTGCTCCACCTCGTGCCAGCGGCCGGTCGCGACCTCGTGCCAATGCTCGCGGCGCTGGATCCGCTGCTCACCGTGCTCCACCGCGACCCGGCCTGCTTCCACGGCGCCGCATCCCCGCAGATGGCGGCTGTGGAAACGAGGGGCGACACGATCGACGCCCTCACCGAGGTTGCCGACGAGCTCGCCCCGCTGATCGACGCCGATCGCTCGATGGCGATCGTCGGGACCGACCGCGTCTTCATCGAACCCTCGTCATCCACGCCGGTCCGCTACCAGTACCTGATGCATCGGCGCGCCGACTTCACCCACGCGGACTATCTCGCCCGCTGCGAGACGGTGCATTTCGCGTTCGGCATGCGGACGCCGAACATCGACGGCTACGTGCAGCTCCATGTCGATCTGGACGCCTCGCTCGCGTTGGGCGAGGCAACCGGGCTCCGGGCGGCGCCGTGTGACTCGATGTCCGAGCTGCATCTCCGGTCGATCGACCATTTCCTCGAGGGCATCGCCGCCCATCCCGACGTGGGTCGAGAGGCCATGGAGGACGAGGAGCGCTTCGTCGACCGGGGCCGTTCATTCGGCTTCGCCCACCGCATCGTGTAAATCTCGCACGATGTTCATCCTGCGCTTCGACTTCCGACTCGCCCCCGCGTCGTCGGCGACCATGAGCGAGCTGTACGCCGCGTCGCTCGAGATGTGCGAGTGGGGCGAGGCGAACGGAGCGATGCTCGGTCTGTTCTCCGAGCACCACTCGTCGGCCGACGGCTATCTCCCATCGCCGCTCGTCATGGCCGCGGCCGCCGCCGCCCGCACGTCCACGCTTTCGATCAACGTCGGCGCCCTGCTCGCCCTGATGTACGACCCGGTGAAGCTGGCCGAGGACATGGTGGTCCTCGACCATCTCAGCCAGGGGAGGGTGACCTACACGGTCGGACTCGGCTACCGCGACGCCGAGTTCTCGATGTTCGGCGTGGATCCCCGTCGCCGCGGCGCCCTGATGGAGGAGCGGCTCGACGTGTTGCGCCGGGCACTGCGCGGCGAGCGGTTCACGTGGGACGACCGCACCATCGAGGTGACACCTGCGCCGTTCACGCCGGGCGGTCCGACGATCATGTACGGGGGCGGCAGTCCTGCGGCCGCCCGTCGTGCGGCGCGACTCGGGATGATGTTCGTCCCGCAGCACGCAGACCCGGCCCTCGCCGAGGCCTACGACGCCGCCGCGATCGACGCCGGAAATCCGCCCGGCCTGTGCATGGCTCCGGGCGACGGGTCACCGACCTCGCTGTTCGTCGCCGACGACCCCGACGAGGCATGGGCCGAGATCGGCGACTTCCTGCTCCACGACGCCGTCACGTACGCCGACTGGATGGGAGACGCCGCCTCGCTGTCGGTCAGCCGGGCCACCACCGTCGACGAGCTCCGCGCCGAGAACGGGGCCTACCGCATCGTCACCGCCGACGAGGCCCGGGCGCTGCGGGACCAGCACGGTGTCCTTGCGCTCCAACCCCTCTGCGGCGGCATCCCACCCGACCTGGCGTGGCCCTACCTCCACAACCTCGCCACCCTCTGACCCAGGCCCGCCCAACCGAGGAATCTCTGGTCACCAAAAGGTCGCTCCCAGGGCCCAAAAGACGACCCTTTCGTGCCCAGAGATTGCTCGTGCGGGCGGATTGACGCGACGAGGGTCAGGGTCAGGGTGAAGGTCAGGTTGAGGTTCAGGTTGAGGTTCAGGTCGGGGGGTTGCGCTTCTGGATGTTGGCCCACTCGTCGCGAAGGCCGACCGTGCGATGGAAGACCATCGGGGTGTCGAGATCGTGGGCGAAGTAGCCGAGCCGTTCGAACTGGACGACCTCGCCGAGGGGCGTGTCGGCCAGCGCCGGCTCGAGCTTGCAGCCGGTACGGATCTCGCGTGACGCCGGGTTGAGCGACGCCAGCGGATCCTCACCGTCGGCCCCGGGGTGTTCGGCGGTGAACAGGCGCTCGTAGAGACGCACCTCGGCGTCGACCGCATGCTCGGCCGAGACCCAGTGGATCGTCGCCTTCACCTTGCGGCCGTCGGGAGCCTGGCCGCCGGCGGTCGCGGGGTCGTACGTGCACAGGAGGCGTACGACGTGGCCGTCGGTATCGGTCTCGACGTCGTCGCACGTGATGAAGTAACCCGCCCGCAACCGCACCTCGCGGCCCGGCGCGAGCCGGAAGAACTTCTTCGGCGGGTCGATCATGAAGTCGTCGCGCTCGATGAACAGGCGGCCGCTGAACGGCACCTCGCGGGTGCCGTCGGCCTCGTTCTCCGGATTGTTGACCGCCTCCCGCACGTCCTTCTGTCCCTCGGGCCAGTTCGTGATGACGACCTCGATCGGATCGAGGACGGCCATGCGCCGCTGGGCCCGGGTGTTGTGATGCGTGCGAACGAACGACTCGAGCAGCTCGATCTCGTGGGTGCCGTTCACGCGGGCGATGCCGATGTGGGACGCGAACTCCCGGATCGCTTCGGGCGGGTAGCCGCGTCGACGGAGGCCGCGCAGCGTCGGCATGCGGGGGTCGTCCCACCCGTCGACGTGACCCTCCTCGACGAGCTGACGCAGCTTGCGCTTCGACAGCACCGTGTGGGTGAGGTTGAGCCGGGCGAACTCGGTCTGGCGGGGGCGGTCGCCGTCGAGCCCGAGCTGCTCCATGAACCAGTCGTAGAGCGGCCGATGGGCGTCGAACTCCAGCGTGCACAACGAATGCGTCGTGCCCTCGATCGCGTCGCTCTGCCCGTGGGCCCAGTCGTAGGTGGGATACACCTTCCACTTGTCGCCGGTGCGGAAGTGGTGGCTATGACGGATCCGGTACATCACGGGATCACGCATCTGCATGTTCTCGTGGTTCATGTCGATCTTGGCCCGCAGGACCTTCTCGCCCTCGCCGATCTCACCCGCGGTCATGCGCTCGAAGAGGTCGAGGTTCTCCTCGACGGAGCGTTCCCGCCACGGCGAATCGGTGCCAGGGGTGGTGAACCCACCCCGGTTCAGCGAGATGGTCTCGGCGTCCTGATCATCGACATACGCGAGGCCCTTCTCGATCAGCTGCACGGCCCAGTGATGGAGCTGACGGAAGTAGTCGGACGCGAACGCGGGCTCACCCGGCTCGAAGCCGAGCCAGCGGACATCGTCCTGGATCGCGTCGACGAAACGACTGTCCTCCGTATCGGGATTCGTGTCGTCGAAGCGGAGAACGCACGTGCCGTCGAACTCATCGGCCACGCTGAAGTTGAGGCTGATCGACTTGGCGTGACCGATGTGGAGGAAGCCGTTCGGCTCCGGCGGGAAGCGCGTCTGCACCCGGCCCCCGTAGGGCCCGTCGGAACAGTCAGCGGCGATCTTCTCGCGGATGAAATCGGTCACCGGGCAAGCCTACGCAGGCGGGCGCGTGAGGCCGTCCACGATCTCGGCGAAGTGACGCGGGTCCGGTGCTCGATTGTTCACGAGGCTGACGTGGTCACTGATGCCGGCCAGCCGCTCCCGGATCTTCAGCGCGATCTCGTGGGGCTCACCGACGACGGCGATCGTCTCGATGAGCTCGTCGTCGATCAGCGCCGGCATCTCGTCCCACCGGTTCTCCTTCGCCATGGCGTTGAGCACCGGATGGAGGTCGCCGTAGCCATGAAGCTCGAACACGGGCAGGTACGCGGGCGTCGTCGCGTAGAACGCGAGTTGACCGCGGACGCCGGCGAGCGAGCGTTCGTACTCCTCCTCGGTGCGGCCGGTGACGATCGTCGTGACGCAGACGACCTCGACGTCCGCCGGATCCCTCCCCGCCCGGGTCGCTCCGGTCGCGATCGCCGGCAGCGTGAGTTCCTGCAGCGAGCGCCGACTGTTGACCGGATGGACGAGGAAGCCGTCGGCCACCTCTCCCGCGATCGCGGTCGAAAGCGGACCGAATCCTGCGGTGAAGATCGGCGGCGGCCCGAACGGATTCGGACCGGGATCGAACGCGGGGATCATCCGGGTGTGGGTGTAGAACTCGCCCTCGAACCGGAGCCGCTCACCCGTCTCCCAGGCCTGCCAGATCGCCCGGATGCCCCGAACCATCTCCCGCATGCGAGCGGCCGGCTTCGACCAGGGCATCGAGTAGCGCTGCTCGATGTGGGGCTTGATCTGCGAGCCGAGGCCGAGCACGAAGCGTCCGCCCGTGGTCGCCTGGAGATCCCAGCCGGTGTTGGCGAGCGTCATCGGCGTGCGGGCGAACGCGATCGCGATCGCGGTGCCGAGCTCGAGGTGCTCGGTGTGTTCACCGGCGACCGCGAGTGCGAGGAACGGGTCGTGCTTCGCCTCGAAGCTGAACGCCCGGTCGTAGCCGATCCGTTCGAGCTCGGGATAGAGCGTCCGGGCGTCGCGGGGGTCCTCGGTCGGGGCGGTGATGCTCACGTGCACCGTCAGACTCTGGCAGATCGCGGCGCGGCGGGGTTGACCTATTCATGCGTATTTGCTTATGATAAGCATTCTCTTATGACTACTGCGACCCAGGCGCTTGGCGCCCTCCACGACCCGACCCGCCGGCGCGTGCTCGAGCTGATGCGGTCGGGCGAACGCAGTGTGCGGGAGCTCACCGACGAACTCGACATCTCCCAACCCGCCGTCTCACAGCACCTGCGGGTGCTCCGCGAAGCCGAGCTCGTCGCCGTGCGCCCCCAGGGAGCGCGCCGGCTGTACCGCATCAACCCCGACGGCCTCAGCGCGGTGCGGGCCTGGGTCGACTCGTTCTGGGACGACGCCCTCGGCGCGTTCGCCGACCACGCCTCGAAGGAGACGTCGCCATGACCACGCCGCCACCCGTCGTTCGCGCCACCTGGGTGCCCCGCACGCCGGACGACGCGTTCCGGATCTTCACCGAACAGATCGGTGCGTGGTGGCCGCTGCCGACCCACGGGATCTTCGGC
>BQJV01000013.1 GCA_021604885.1 Acidimicrobiales bacterium | reverse complement strand
GTCGGATCGGTTCCGCAGTCCGCCATCGACCGATGGCACAGCGCAGTCACCCAGGGCATCGAAGTAGCTCGGGAGAACGCGGAGGCCGATCTGGCGGCGGTCTCATTCTGGTCCTTCGGTACATTCTTCTCAGGCCCGCTGATACCGACCCGACCTGGGTCGTTCCCTGTAATGCGTTCCGCGTATCTGTCCCAGCGCGCGTCCGTGGCGGGCCTCTACTACACCGTCTTTGACCTGCTCCCGGCAGACCGACGCCTCGCGTGGTCGCGCTTCTTCGGCCGAGTCCTGGAGCAGTGGGGCAAGCGCAGAATCGCGGCCGCTGTTGGAGAAGCGGAGCGGCTCAGCTACCCCGACGACAGGCCCGCACAAGCCAACGCCCGTAAGGCCTGTGACGTCCTGATCGCCACAGACGACTCCGTCATCGCTATCGACTTTGTGCATCGGATGCTCAGCCTCGGGACGCAGGCAACGGGCGATGTCAGCTCATTCGTGAAGGACATGCAGTTCGCAGTGATTCAGAAGCTCGGACAGATCGACAACACGCTCGCGGCCGAGCTGACAGGAACAGACTCTCGCATCGCGAGGATCTACCCCATGGTCGTCGTCTCTGGACCTCTTCCTCGAAATCCATTGGTCGAAGGTTGGTTAGACGGGATTGTTAGTGGCCTCGACACAGAGGTCGTCGGGGTGGATGCACGTTGCAGGCCGGTTGCCACGGTGGAACCACACGAACTGGAGATGGCGCTGGGCACTTGTCAGGCGAACGGAGTGGCGCTTGCCGAGCTGCTTGAGGAGTGGCTTCAGAGCCCGTTGGGTGGCAACAACCTCAGGGACTGGCTCGTCACCCAGGAGACCCTCGAGGTTGCACGGGCCGGTAGGGGCGAGTACTGGGAAAAGGCCATGTACGAGATTTTCGGGGAAACCCCTTAGTCCACTTCGGGTAGAGGGGACCGAGGGGACCGAGGTGACGGCAGCGAGTCACCTCCTATCTCCCTTCCCTGGAAACGCTTCTCGGCTGTTCCGACGATAGGACTTTGTGAACCAACCGTTGTTGTGACTCATTCTTCACCTGAGAGCGAATCGCTCCTAGATGTTGATGCGCTACCGCAGAGCCCTCGGCTTTGAGCGCGATCGCCACCGCAGCCTCGTCGGACGAGGGGCGCCCATGCATGCCGCCATGAAGCTCCTCACCGGACAGCCTCCAGGCTTTTGCGCTCGAAGTAGCGGAACTTCTGGATCGCGTCGTTCATCTGCCCAACGTCGAACACTCCGGCGTCGGTGAGCTTACGGAAGCCGTCGATACTGAGGCCCGTTGCCCGGAGGAACAACTCGGTGTCGAGAGACTCGATGACGTGGTGCAGCCGCTCCTCCCGGAAGTCAGTCACGTACATGAAGATGAGCACCTTGGCGCTGACCTTCTTGAGCTTCTCGCGGATCGACTTCCTCTTTGTGGCGAGCTCGGACTTCGGTTTCCTCTGCTCAGACTTCGAGCCACCGTCCCGCTTCGTCTTGGCGAGCTTCTCGGATGCGGTGACGACTCGCTCGGCTTCCTCCCTGATGTTCCGGAAGTCCTCGATCTGCTCAAGTTCAGCGATCAGGTCTGGATCCTGGAGGAGCCGACCCATCGTGACGCCGTTGAGGTTGTACAGATCGACTGATCGCCACTTTCGAGCCAGAGAGTTGGCGCTGATACCGCCGTGTGCCCAGTCGAGGATGGCGTCGGTATCGAGCTGCTCCATCTGGCCGCCGTCGATGGCAAAGATCGGCAGGAAGTTGACGAGCTCACCGAGCACGTCGCGCTGGGTCGTCTCACGGTCGGGCGAGTTGTTCGCAAGCTCGGTTCCGTAGAGTGCCACGAGGCTGAGGGCCCGGTTCGGGTCGAACTCGAAGATGTAGGCAGTCTCCTTCTTGATCTCGCCCGCCTCGCTCCACGGGGACTGCACGCGGAAGGCGGCCTGAAAGTACGACTCCGGCGCCTTGAGCGAACGAAGCATGAAGATCGACGACCACTCGGGCACGGTGACGCCAGTCATGAGCTTTCCGCACGACAACGTGATCGATCCGCTCTTGCCATCGGACTCCGCCCGTTTGATGGCTGCGCGAGCCGGCTGGAGCGCGGCTGCACCGACCCCTGCGCCGGCTCCAGCGGCCACGAAGACCTCATAGGTAGAGAAGAACGTGTCGGAGCGCAGCAGGCTTGCCATGGCTTCGCACGCGGCGATGTCCTGCATGAACCACACCGAGTGGCGAACGCCGCTGGTGAAACGCGATGCCTCATAGGGAAACGGTGGCTTCGTGCCTTCGATGATCGCACCCTTGATCTGCTTCTTGCCGCGGATGAGATCGAGCCACGACTTCACGTGGTCCGGGTGGTCGAAGATGTAGGTATCACCTTCCTTCTTGGCGCCGAAGTAGGTGTTCAGGTCGAATCCGTCGAACTCGCTGTCGTCTGCCCAGCCAGTAGCTGTGTCACCCATGGAGTAGGTGTACATCTCCATCCGCGGCAGGGTGGCGTACGGGTTCTCGCCGCCGGACTGCTCGCGTGCCTGCTTCTCCCGCTGTTCGTCGATGTACGTCCAGTCGAAAACCTGGTCCTCTGCGTACTCTCCGTTGGTTATCGCCTTGAACGGGGTGCCAGAGAGATGGAGATGGCAACGAGTGCTGAGGCCGAGGTCGACGGTGACGAGTTCGGCATCGGTGTCGTTCGACTGGTCGAGGGCCTTGTCTACGACCTTCGCTAGTTCAGCTTCGGCTGAGTCCTGTGGGTCGTAGACCTCGCGAGCGGTGGCCGTGGCTGCGCCGAAGTGGAACTCGTCGATGACGATGCAGTCCCAGTCGATGATGTGGAGCGTCTCGTTGCGTGGCTTTACCTTCCCGTTGGGGGTGCGTCCTGTGACGTCTTGGAACGACGCGAACCACACGAATGGGTCGTGTCCATCGACGAGTGCATCGGCCGCCTCAGTCGGCGTATCGCGGTCGATGTAGCGCCAACCAGCGAAGTCGACGTGGCTCAGCAGGTCCTCTCGCCACTGGCTTCGAACGGCAGGCTTGTAGGTGAGCACCAACACCTTCGTCCAGTCCATCTCGCAGGCCAGTTGATAGGTGGTGAACGTTTTGCCGAATCGCATCTTGGCGTTCCACAGGTACTTCGGCTCGTCGTCGGCATTGGCCCGGAAGTAGGCGGCAGTCTCGGCGACGGCTCGCGCCTGTTCGTCTCTCATCCGGAATGTCTGAATGCGCACGGGGTCGAAGGGCAATCCGGACTGCAGCGACACAACCGCCCCGCGTACTTCGGCAAGGTTCGCCTCGACCCACTCTCCACCGGCGCCGACCACCCCTGCGTTCGCCAGAACCTGGCGGACATCGTGGTCGGAGAAGCTCGAGCCGTTCTGGCGCTCAGCCACCTCTGAGTGGAAGAGGATGTCGACACCGACGAGGCCGGGGAACGCCGTCGTCAGCTGCTGCTTTACCCGAGCGATGCCAGGCTTCGTCGTCTCGCCGACCTTGATCGCAAAATCGCCGCTCTGGCCCGTCGCCCGCTTCCAGGGGTTGGCGTTGCCGGCGTGCGTGTAGGCGTAGATGTACTTCGTCACTCGTTGTCCGTAGTCGTGTCCGCAGAGTCGCTGGTCGCCCTGTGCTTGCGTCCTCCCGGCAGATGCGACTCCGGGATCGCCGAATCGAGCGACAGGTTGACGGTCCGCGGCTTGATCGACGCTTCGATATGTTCAATCTCGTCGTCGTTCAGATCGAAATGGCTGTACATCTTTGGATCGGTCCACCGCTCGGACATCGAGAGTGCGGGGACGAACCGGAACCGCTCCGATGTGATGTGCTGTGTCGATTTGCGCTGAAGCACGAGGAATCGGACGAACTTCGTGGCTAAGAAGTGGGCGTAGTTCTCACAGGCGACCTTGGTCTTGGGTGTGCCTGCAACGAAGTACGACTCCGTGCATACCGAGCCGGGGGCCACCGCTATCGGCTCGCCCAGTACTACGTCGACTATGCGCCCGGACTCGTCTTGCGCCGTATCGCCGCTGCTTGCCATCGGAAGCAGGACCTTCCACTCGTCCACAAGATCCGCGTTGCGCTCGAAGTCCTTGACCCGGACGTAGCCCACACCACTGTTGTGGATGATCGGAACTGCCCCGTCTGTGGCCTCATCGCTGTCGCCACGGAAGTTGGTCCGCCAGTTCTGGTTGAACGCCAAGCGAGGAAGGAACCATTCCTCGACCGAGCCCTCTCCCTTCGCGAGCACTTTCTCGATGATCGTCGACGCCTTGTTGTCGCGCACGAGCACGCCATGTCCCCGTCGAAGGTCGCGTACTGCGGTGGACACGATGTTGCCGTCGATGCGCGTCGATACCTCGCAGTCCCCGTCGTGGTCGCGATCCCACAAGAAGTAAGAGACCCCGCCGCGGATCTTCGCCTGCGGGAAGCAGTCGAAGATCTTCGGATTGTCGACGATCTTCGCCAGTCGCCGGTCGCCGATCATCCGGTCTCGGAAGTCGTCCAGACCTAGGCCACCAGTGAACCACCGCGATGGAGTGATCATGAGTACGTACCTCGGGTCCATGTCGATCGCTCGCTCTACGAACTGGTGGTAGATCGGCATCGTGCGGTTCGTGCCCTCGGCGCTGATCTGGTACGGCGGGTTACCGACGATCACGTCAAACTTCACGTCGTTCATCTCCTTTGTCGGGTAGGTCCCGTGATTGAAGGCGTAGGCGTATATCTCGCGTTTGTCGCGAACCAGCGCCTCGGGCGCACGGCACACATCGCAACGCCCGTCGGTGCCGATGGTGTGGCCTGTCTCGGTGTACTCGATGTTCCCGGCAGCGCTCCCGAACTCGACTACCCAATCTGCAATAGCCTGATCGACGACGCTTGCGCCCGTCGCATCCCTCGTCTGGTAGACGGAACGTCGTGCGATGTCGGCTGAGAGGGCCGTGATTGCCGAACCGAACAGCATCTCTTGCAGGATGTGAGCGCGACGTACATCAGGATCGGGCTGCCAAGCGGCCAGCCCGACCATGAGCCGCTTGTACGCCTCTCGCAAGAACACGCCGGACTTCGTTGCCGGGTCTAGCCACCTCAACTCCGGATCGTTCCAGGCCTCAGCCGGGAGGATGTCGAGCATGGCATTCGCCACCTTCGGGGGTGTGAAGACCTCGTCGTTCGGAAGCTGCGCCAGCGTCTCCAGGACGTCAGGCACGTGGGCAGTTTCCGTCTGCGCTGAGACGACGCCGCTCACTTGTCTTCGCCAAGCTGTGCGTAGTGGACCGGCGCCAGCGGCTCCGGCGGCGGGTCGAACAGGTCGTACTCCCGTGGCTCGAGCGGGAAAGGTGTCCGGATAAAGGACTCGTCGTCGAACACGCTCCACTCGTAGAACACGATGTCGGCGGCGCCGTTGAGCGTGTCGCCGCGGATCACGTTGGCTTGCAGGATGACATCGAGGGCTGACGTAAATCCCGAGCTCGGCGTTTGTCCGCGCTGAGCGAAATCGCGGACGACGACCTCGGTCAATCGCTCTCGGGCCTCGGCAATGTTGTCGTTGCAGATATCGACCGCGTATATCGACGCCACCGCCCGGAGGACTCCAACCTCGGGCCAGTTCTCGGTTCGCGCCGACTCCGCCTCGTCGATCAGAGCGAGCTTGCGGCTGAGGATCTCCACTAGGAAGTTGCCGTTTCCGCACGCTGGTTCCAGAAAAGTCGAGTCCATGGACTCGAACATGTCCGGAACGAAGTCAAGCATCTCTTTGACCTCGCGCTGATGCGTAAACACTTCGGCGAGGTCGATCACCCGCTCTCGAGACTTGATCTGGTCTCCGTCCCCCGCCTCTCGGCGACCTTCGTCGACACCGTGCAGTTGGTTGGTGCTGGTCGACGTCATCTCGCCCATTGTTGCACTCGGACGCCCGATCGGCTGGGTGGGGAAACCCCTACGCCACGGCGGCTCGGTAGGCGGAGAAGATGTCGCCCGGTAGCTGGTAGTCGAGTTCCCAGGTGATCTGGATGGGCCGGTCGGACCGGTGTTCGACGTAGGTGGCGGTGCCGGCGCAGAAGTAGGGCATCGTGCGACCGTTGCTGTCCTTCTTGGTCGGGCGCACGAATATCGCCACGTTGCTCTCGCCGGTTCGGTGGGTGAGGTAGCGCCGGCCGGTCGGACTGGCGACCGACGTCGTGGCCTGTGACTCCCAGTGGAAGAGGCGGTCGCTGATGGCGTAGTCGAGGTAGCGGGTTGTGGGGGAGTAGTCCTTCTCGGTCTTCTGGAGCGTGACGAAGAAGAGGTCGGTCTTCGTCGGCTCGTGCCAGTAGACACCGGTCTGCAGCGGCAGCGGCGCCGTCACCGCCGACGCGCCGAACGCGGCGAGGATCTCTTCTCGCGTGTAGTTGGCGTGGACCTGTAGTGGCACCGGCTGGAGCAGGCCGAGTGGGTGGTGCAGGTGCACGATCTGGTCTTCGAGCATCGGCAGCAGCGCGAGCAGCTCGTGGCGAAGCTCGTCGTGGCGCCACAGTGCCGCGGCGGCATCGGCGAGCGTCTCGTAGGTCCCCTTGCGGGGGTTGAGGACGGTGAGCAGCAGGCCCTCGAACTGGCGGCGGACCCGTTCGTCGAGCTGGTTGCCGTTCGGCGGCTGCGGCGCGCTGACGAGCTCACGGTAGGTGTCGATGCGTTCCTGGTCGTCGAGGTGAAGGAGCCGGGCGATGCCTCGGCCGACCTTGTCTTCCCCGTCGGCCGCCGGCGCGACTGGGATGCCGGCGCTGCGGCGGAGCTCGGTCCACGTGTGGTTGCCTCGGTAGATGTCCTCACGTTCGAGGCCGGTCTCGGCGAGATAGGTGGGGAGCGCAACGTCGCCGAGCTCTCGCAGCTCCTGCACCCGCTGCTTCCAGGTGGTAGGGAGGGCGTGGCGGATGTTGTCGAGCACGATGTCTCTCGCCACCGCGTCGAGTTCGAGATGGCATCCGGCGGGCAGGTAGGGGAACTCCTCCTTGATGTCTCGTTCGAGCTCGAGGCGGGTGCGGCCGAGTAGCCGTCGATAGCGAAGGTCGAAGCGGAACTCTTTGCCCTGGTGGCCGACGAAGTCGAGGACGGTGAGCACGTCCTTGTTGCGTGACTGGCGCAGGCCGCGGCCGAGCTGCTGGAGGAAGATCGTGGCGCTCTCGGTGGGGCGCAGCATGAGCACGACATCGATCTCGGGGATGTCGACGCCCTCGTTGAAGAGGTCGACGGTGAACAGCACCTGGACGTTGCCGGTGCGCAGCGCGGTAAGGGCGTCGGAGCGGTCCTTGGCCGACGTCTTCGATGTGATCGCGAGGGCGGTGATGCCGGCGGTCTCGAAACGTGCGGCCATGAACTCGGCGTGTTCGATGCTGACGCAGAAGCCGAGCGCCCGCACCTGCTTCGGGTCGCCGATCTTGGCGCTGACGGCGGCGATGACCTTCGACGTCCACATGTCGTCGGCCGTGTAGACGTTGGTCAGCTCGCCGACGTCGTATCCCTTGCCGCGCCGCCACGTCACCCCCGAGAGGTCGGTGCCGTCGTGGATGCCGAAGTAGTGGAACGGCGACAGCAGGCCCTGCTCGAGTGCGTCCCAGAGGCGCAGCTCGACGGAGATGCGTTCGCCGAACCAGCGGAGGATGTCGAGGCCGTCGGTGCGTTCCGGTGTGGCGGTGAGGCCGAGCAGGTGCTTGGGGCGGAGGTGGTCGAGGAGCGCCTCGTAGGTGTTGGCCGCGGCGTGGTGGAACTCGTCGACGATCACGACGTCGAACTGCTCCGGGTCGATCGCCTCGACGTCGTTGGCGCTCAGCGACTGGATCGACGCGAAGACGTGCTGCCATTCGTTCGGCCGGTGGCCGCCGACCCACAGCTCGCCGAACGAACCGTCGCGCAGGACATGGCGGAACGTGGTCTGGCTCTGCTCCAGGATCTCGGTGCGGTGGGCGACGAACAGCAGGCGTGACCGGTCGAGTTCTTCCCGCAGGTTTCGGTAGTCGAGCGCGGCGACGATCGTCTTGCCCGTGCCGGTGGCGGCCACGACGAGGTTGTGCGGGTGGCCTCGGCGGCGGTCGACCTGGAGGCGTTCGAGCATCTGGCGCTGGAACGGGTAGGGCTCGATGGCGAAGGGGGTGAGGATGCTGTCGTCGTCCTCCGGAGTTGCCATCGCCTCGGCGAACTGCTCGGCGTCGAACGGCTCGAAGTGTGCGTCGGCCCAATAGGTCGTGAAGGCCCGCTGGAAGCCGGTGACCACATCGGGGTTGAGGCGCTGGGAGGCCCGCACGTTCCACTCGAGACCCGTGACCTGGGCGGAGAAGCTGAGGTTCGACGAGCCGATGTAGACGGTGGAGAAGCCTGTGTTGCGTTCGAAGAGCCACGCCTTGGCGTGGAGGCGAGTGCTCGACTCGTCGTATGAGACTCGGACTTGGGCGCCCAGTTCGGTGAGTGCTTCGAGGGCTCGTCGCTCGGTGCTGCGGGTGTAGGTCGTGGTGATGATCCGGAGGGGCTTGCCCTGCTCCACGTGGCGTCTGAGCGCTGGGAGGAGTTCGCGGATGCCGGTCCAACGGATGAACGCCATGACGACGTCGATCCGGTCGGCCGACTCGATCTCGGCAGCGATCTCTCTGCCGACGCTCGGCTGGTCGCGGGCGTTGGTCATCAGGACCGTGTCGCGCAGGGGAGTGATCGGGCGCTTGATCGGGATGGGGTCGCCGGTGGGGGCGAGGCGCTCGATGGCGGTGAGGCGCTGTATGGGGTCGGTTGGCTGGCGGGCGGGGTCGACGGCGTCGGGGTGGAGGCGGTTGATCTCGGCGAGGAGCTGTGCTGTGAGTTGGGTGGCGGCGGCGTGGCGGTCGTCGGTGCTGACCGTGGCCAGTGCGTCGGTGGCCCAGCGGCCGACGACCTCGCCGATGCGGTCCGCCATCTCGGCGGGGTCGACCGACTCCACGGCGGCCCGGAGACGGCCGTCCGTCCGCGCCTCGACGGATGCGCCGAACAGCTCGTTGACCAGTTGGTCGTATAGCCCCTCGACGTATTCGCTCGCGCCCTCGATCGGTTTCATCTACGACCTACTGTCCACTTCGGATGGTCGAACGAGATTCGATGCCCATCTACTACCCCTCCGCTTCGACGCAACGCAGCCCCTGCATTCAGTACAGCCAGTAGGCAACGCCCCCATGCCACGAACATGCGCCACTTCCGGTTGCTGACGAGACCCACCCGTCATTGCACACGGCACCAGTTCGCCCGCCGGAAACGAATGGGGATGGAGTACTACTGACCCACGTCCACGTCCACGTCCACGTGCAGGATGCGGCCGCGCTCTGGCCGGTCCCGTCGGTGATTGTGGCAACTACGAGATAGCTACCGGGGTCCGGGTAGCGGTGCCATGGGGCGTTGACCTCCGCGTCCTCCCATGTCCACGAGGTGTAGGACCGCCCGTCGCCGTAGTCGAACGTGATCGAACCAAACCCTGCGACGTTGTCCCAGCCGACGCTTGCTGCAAAGCCAGCTCGATACGAGGTCCAATCGCCCGCGACAGAGTCGCCGCACTCGAGCGAGATAGATGGGGCCTGAGAGGGGACCGGAGCGCGGGTGCTGGCGGGCGAGACGGGAGCGGGAGGACTTTCCCAGGGGGCAAGTGGAAAGTCGTAGTCTGTGATTCCGATCAGCCGCAGCAGGCCTGAATGAGCTTCGCGCGTGGCCAACCCGTAGTCACCGTCAGCCGAGACGCCTAGGAGCAACTGAAGGTCGGCGACTCCGGGTCCTTCCCCCCACTCGTAGTCCGCTAGCAGAGTCGCAAGCTCCGCCGGGACCTCTGGTGCCGCCGTGGTAGATGGTGCTGAGATCGTCGACGAAGCAACGAAGGGTGCAATCGACTCCTGCGTCCGAAGTGAATCGGTCGCGGTTTGTGGCTCCGCCGCGCATGCCGCGCCCAGAACAGCGACTGCCAGAGCTACTGCCGCGACCCTTCGCACGCCTCTGAGCTTGTCATACCGACTCGATCGGCTCGATTCTGTGCCGGATGGCAACACCTTGTGACGAGACAGATTCGCCCTAGGAGTTCCGTTCAGCGATGGGTTCTTCGAACGAGTTGGTCAACGCCCAGGTGGTCCCGCTCCGTCGGCGGGCTTCGACGAGGCGGAATGACGAACCGCTGAGCCAGTCCGATGGGAACTGCGTCGCGAGAGCGAACCGCCCTCTAGAGCACTCCGTCTCCTGTGCTGGCACCGCGCCTCCTACTCGTAGACCTGATCGACTCCGAATGTTGCTTGCTCGTTGGTGAAGCCTTCGAACAGGAGTTGGTCGATGAGGCCTTGCCTCGAGAACGAACTGAAGTCGAGGTAGCTCTGAGCGGACAGTGCTGCCTGCGCGAACCAGTCGACGGTGATGTTGTCGACGCCAAACGTCGCCTGCTCCGTGGTGAAGCCCTCGAACTCCAGCTGATCAACAAGGCCTGACCGCGAGAAGGCCGTGAAGTCGAGGTAGCTCTCCGCCGACAACACGGCTTGCTCGGCCCAGTCGACCACGAGGCTGTCGACGGCCACTGTCGCCACGTCAGTCGAGTACCCCTCGAACTCCAACTGATCGATGAGCCCCTCTCGCGAGAATGCCGTGAACCTGAGGTAGCTCTCTGCGGACCCGATCGCCTGTTGCTCCTCGAAGGAGAAGGGAGGTTCGGTCGTCGTGGTCGTCGTGGTCGTCGTGCTCGTGGTCGTCGTACTGGAGGTCGTCGTGCTCGTAGTAGTCGAAGTGGTGTTCGTCGTTGTCGACGAAGTGGTCGTCGTCGTGGACGACGAGGTTGCTTGCTCTTCTGCTACTTCCTCATCCGGTTCGGGCTCGCCGTTGGCGTCGTCGGCGACGAGCGCGTCTGAGGGCTCCTCGTCTTCCGCTGGCGCGAAAGCAGCGATGACAACCAGGAGTACGAGAACTCCCAACGAGATGATGTATCGCTTCTTGCGGTACCACGGTCGATCACCACCAGCGTCGGCTGGCGTCGGTGCTGGCGAGGATGGAGATGACGGTTGCGGCGGAACCGGGAGTCCGGAAACCGTTGCAGGTGGCGCTACTGGGGCAGACGGAGGAGTGAAGTCGGGATGTTGCTCCGGCGGGTACCACTTACCATCCGAGGCTTGCCACCAGTTCGGTCCGCCAGATGTGTCGCTCACAGTCTCCCGCCTTCTTGCCGCCGATGGATCGAACCTTATGAGAGGACTGCCTCGATGAGCCAGCGAGAGGGCGTAGCGCTCTCAGAGTCCACGGCTTCTCGACTGGGGAGAATCGACCGAGGCACGGCTCCGTCGCTCAACTAGAACGCAGACTCGTGGTTGACGCCTCCGCAGAAGTCGTTCCGGTCGAAGATCAGACCAATGTGGTACAACCCGCCGAACGTCCCTTGCTGCATCCACTGGCAGAGATAGACGTCGGGCGCGATCGAGTCGATGGAGTTCGGAGGCCCCAGGAATCGCTCGATCTCCACCCGAGTGCGGCCGCCTACCTCGCCGAGAGCCACGGCGCGCTTTCGGAGGTTGCTGGACATGGGCGGGTTCCCGAGGCTCGGCGGGTTGGGGAACTCCGCCCGGAAGTCCGCAGCGCCGAGAAGCAACTCCTCAGAAATCGGAAGGGGAGTGCCGCACTCCGCGCAGAAGTTCGGGTCGCCCGGGATGCTTGTTCCACACTGAGGACAGAAGTTCGTCATTCGTCGATGATGGACCCCTCGGCGCACTGCTGGCGAGTCCGTTCCTGTCCATGTGCATCCTCCGAGAACAGCTGCTGTCCACCGGCTTGGCTGTCAACTTGGGTGCAGGCCACCCGACAGGCGTCGAAGTGGCTGCGACCTCGATGGTCGCTTCCGACGCCACGGGTTGATGTGAGAGTCGCCACTTCGGCTACGTCCCGAGAAGCTTCGCCTTGGCGGACTTGTACTCCTTCTTGCTGAGCGTGCCGGAACGTTGGAGCTGTTCGAGCTTCTCCAATTCGGAAGCGAGGCCGAGCTGTCGTCCGTCACTACGCGTCGAGTCGACCTGGTTCTCGAGAGAGTTGGCCGCCATCCGTGCTTGGTATGCCTTGCGCACCTTCTTCGTCGCTCTCACCTGTTTGTGCGTTGTCGACCCGCAGCTCGGACAAGACTTGGCGTCGATGATCCGATTCCGCCGTTCTTCGAGGTTCCGAACTTGCTGCGACGCTCCGCCGCCGCCGAGACCAAGTGTCATCATTCGAGCGCCGCTCGCCTCCATCTTGGCGCTGGCGATGCTCATCCGCCCAGGTGGTGTCTTAGCCAGATGACCCCCGACGATCCACTCGTGCTTGCATGTCTTGCAGGTGCGCAGATAGTCCGCCATGAGTCTCATCATGATCGACTCCATGGCGATCGGCCAGCCTCTCGACTTCCTTGGCGTTAGTTGGCAGTCGGTTCCTTCGACCTCTGCCGTATGGAGGACTCGGGCGTGACATGCGGCCCTGACCTCGACTCCAACGTCTCGCCTATGCGACAGAGAACGTTTTTGGGTCGGGAGGACAGCACGAGGTCGGCGGACACCTCTGCGGTCGAGGGGTACGTACCGGCTGAGGTCTAGGAAGAAGCCTGCCGTTGAGTTCTATGACACCCTTGCGCCGTGGTCGCGACGGAGGGGGTTTGACGTGAAGACGTTTGGCAACATTCTGTGGGTGGTGTTTTCGGGCTTTTGGATGGCGTTGGGTTGGCTCTTCTGGGCGCTGGTCTTAGCTGTCTCGATCGTCGGGTTGCCGTTCGCTCGGCAGTGCCTGAAGCTTGCGCACCTGACTCTGTGGCCGTTCGGGCGGACAACAATCAAATCGCCCGATGCCTCGCTGCTCGGCCCTATCGGGAACATCTTGTGGTTCATCCCGGGGCTCTTCATGGCGATCGGTTACGCAATCACCGGAGCGATCCTTTGCATCTTCGTCGTTACGATCCCGTTCGGGATGCAGGCGTTCAAGTTCATCCCGCTGGCTCTGTCGCCATTCGGGAAGGAAGTGGTTACCTCGAAGGATGTAACGGCGGCGATGGCGGCCGCGAGAGGCTGAGCGCTACCCAGCCGGGCCTCATTGATGTGGCGTATTGGCGGGAACCGCCGACCCGCTCCGCGCCACGAACCTCTGGACTGACTCGTTCTTCAGGGGAAGAACTGGCCGCAAGCGTTCTGCTATTTGGGAACGGGTCGGAGCATGATTTCCCGTTGCTATGACGCTGGCTCCGGGTCCGTCATCGTGATCCCCCCCTCAAAGGGGGGAACTGGTGGAACAGGTGCCGGCGGCTCAGTGGAACGCGTTGCGTCCGCGCGAGATCAAGTCGGCGCGTTCCTTTCTGGTCTCGGTGAGCAATTCGCGGCACATGGACAATCCCAGATACCCCTGCAAGTCGGTAGCCCGGCACTTGAAGCCCCGTCCTTCACAGCTCGTTCGAGGGCCGACTTGGCCTGGCTTGGGGTCAGCGACGGAACCCTCGTCGGGCAAGTCGCCGGTGGTCCGACGTCGACCTGGGGATGACGGATCCATCGGGCCCATAGCTGATACCAGAGCCCGGGATGACAGCTGGCCCTCGAACGTGGGACCGTCTGGACCACGACCTGGGAGGGCAAGGGATATGGCCGGACTCGAAAAGAACCTGCACCACCTAAGCGAGCATCTCGTCGACGGTGAGGCCGTCACCGCCGCAGTGCTTGGGAACTACGAGACCACAGTAATGGGCCAGGACTCTTCCAGAAACGGAATCTTCGCGGCGACAGACCGTCGGATCGTGCTCTTCGCGAAGAAGCTTGGCGGATACGACCTTGAGTCGTTCCCCTACAAGAGCATCACTTCGATCGAGACCAGTAAGGGCATGACAGGCCACGTCATAGCGCTCTCCGCCTCCGGCAAGTCCGTGAAGATGAAGTACATCAATAAGGGGGATGTCGCTGGTTTCGTCAACAGTGTGCGACAACGCGTGGGAGTGGAACAGCCAGCCGCCGGCGTTGCCGACGAACTCGGCAAACCGGCCTCTCTTCGAGACTCGGGAATGATCTCGGACGACGAATGGGAGCGGGCAACCGCCCTGTACCTCGGAAAGCCGCTGAGCGCACGCGATGAGTCAGTCGCACAGCTGAGGAAGCTCCACTCCCTGCATCGCGAGGGAGTGCTGTCCGAATCCGAATTCAACTCGAAGAAGTGGGAGGTTCTGGCACGGCCAGACTGACCCGCACCTCACTAACAGGGAACCCACGAGGGCCCACAACCGTCTCGGAGCGCGATCTGGTTCTCACACCGCCCGGCTGCCGCCCGACTCGTTCTGTGTCAGAGAACAGCTCGCGCCTCGACCCGCCGGTTACCGGTTGCGAGCCACCCGGTTGTGTCAGAGGGTCCTGTTACGGTAGCCGCATGGAGAAGTTGCCGAAGCTCAGCGCAGCCGAGATGGAGCGGATGACGCCGGACGAGCGGGCGCAAGCCGTCAGGGAGCGGCAGCTCCAATCACTGGACCAACTCGACTCGGAGTTCCGGGATCGGGTGGAAGAGACTGGCCGAAAGCTGCTGAGGGAGCGGGGCCTGCTCGACGTCGAGCAGACCTGACTGGTGAGCCCGGCGGGCAAACGTCGAGAGGTCCGCGTGTCGCCGGCCTTCTTCGAGATGCTCGACAGTCAGCTCCGGCCGGACCGTGGGCCGAACGGCGAACCCTCAGCGACGGACTTCCTGGTGATCGACCTTCCTGGGATCGTCGACGCTTTCGTGATCGGCTACGACGAGCTTCCCGCAGTCGTCGAGGGGCTCCGAACCGCGAGGGTCTACATCGGGGCCGGTGCTCTCGTTTCTGGTGTGGCGGTGTACGGCCTCGAAGTCGCCGATGGTGTCATCGAACTCATCGGTGTCGAGATCGACCCGTAGGGCTGCCCCCGTTCCTAGGTTGAGAACCCCTCCGCGGGAGGGCTGGTTCGCAGCGGACTACCTCGACTGAGCGGCGACTGCCGAGGCGACCATCGGCTTAGGCATGCACGCTCTTCAACTCCTCGATGGTCGCGCCGGCCACTACCACTCCATCACGGGCGATGTCTCGCCACAGCGGACTCCCACGTGAGAGGTTCTTCGCCGCCTCAGCTCGACGCCAGCCACCCCAGGTGTCGTCATCCTCGTCGACGCCGTCGGGCGGATGATCAGGGCGTCGCTGTCACACCCCATCCCTAACTTCGGGCTCCCGACGAAGAAGGAGACGTGATGAAGGTGCTGGTGGCGACGAGTGAGACGCAGGGGACGGTCGAGGAGGACTACTTCTGGACCGTCGAGGGTGAGCTGGTCTACATCCAGTCGGTCTCGTGCTCCGACCCGCGCTGCGGCTGTAGCCGCGGTTTCGCGGGGATGAGCAGTTCCCGGGCGACGACGACCGCGATGGTCGTCGACCGGCCCGAGCTGTCCCGAGCTGACGTGGCGAAGGCGCTTGCCGATTCGCTCGAACGCGGCGGCTGGCTCGCCCACTGCGACCAGAAGCAGGCCGACGAGATGGTCGGTGAGCTGCTCGCCATGCTTGCGAACATCACCGAGTCGGCCCCGATGGGGTCGGTCGTCCGGCGCGAGGGCGACTTCGCCTACGTGCGATGAGCGGAGGAGAACACCATCCTGGTGTAAGAGGTGTGCAAGAGGTGTACGGTTGGGCCATGGCCAGGACGAACATCGACATCGACGACGCCATGCTCGAGGTCGTCATGCGGCGCTACGGCATCCACACGAAGACCGAAGCGGTCGATCTCGCGCTCCGCCGGTTGGCCGGCCAGCCGATGACAATCGTCGAGGCGCTCGAGATGCGCGGCGCCGGCGCGATCGGCGCCGTGCCGGCTGACACCGGCCCATGATCCTCGCCGACACGTCGGCATGGGTCGAGTACGACCGGGCGACCGGGTCGGCCCCCGACCAGCGACTCACTGCCTTGATCGAGTCGGGTGGGACGGAACTCGCCGTCACCGAACCGGTGATGATGGAGGTGTTGGCAGGAGCTCGGAGCGAGCAGCGAAGCCACGACCTTCGTCGGCTCCTGACCTCGTTTCGGTGGATCTCTGCTGACTCGGTCGCCGACTTCGAGGGCGCGGCCCGCCTCTACCGGCAGTGCCGCGCCGCCGGCGTGACCCCACGCGGGCTCGTCGATTGCATGATCGCGACGATCGCGCTCCGCCGCGGTGTCGAGCTCCTCGCGCTCGACGGTGACTTCGACGCCATCGCGGAAGTCGTCCCGCTTCGTCTGGCGTAGCCCGACAGCGAGGTCGACTGGTCGGAAGCTGCTGGAGGACAGGGCCTGCTCGACACCGAGAGAGTTCTCGAGTTCAGGACACGTCGTCGGGTACGTCGGGCAGGCTCGTGTCGCGAGCCTTGCGGGGGGCGTCGTCCTCGTCCTCGAGCCGATGATCGACGTCCTGTTGGGCGAGATAGGTCTCGGTGAAATCGACCTGCGACGCCAGCCGATCGAGTTCGCCCTCGGCGCCGTGGCCTCGGTGGTCGAGTCGGTCGATCGCATCCCGGGTGCCATAGAGAACGGCGACGTCGCCGGCGTGGATGGCCGTACTGCCCGTCGGCGCACCGACCCAGAGTCCGGCGCGACGCTCGATACCCAACACCACGATGCCCTCCTCGGGCAGGTCGAGTTCCTCCAGTGCGATGTCGCACACCCAATCGTCCTGCTCGACCTCGAGTTCGGCCACGACCCAGGCGTCGGACAAACGGAGCAGCCCGACGTAGTCCCGGGTGTCGAGGTCGCTGAAGCGCCGGAGCAGACGCTCGATCGTCCTCGTCAACAAACGATCTGCGAGGCGACTCCGGCTGATGAAGTAGAGCGCGAGCAGCCCGCCCAGCAGCAACACGACCCGCTGCCACACGTCCGTTGAGTCGTCCACCCGGCCGAACGACAGGAACAGCGAGCCGAGCACCGTCACGATGCCGGCGTTTCCCCACAGGACGAGTGACATGATGATGCGCCGGCGGACCGGGTGGTTCACGACGGACTCCGACTCGGTCGTCGTGAAGCCGGCCCCGCTGAACGCCGATCGAGCCTGGAACTTGGCCGACTCGTGGGAGAGCCCGGTCAGGGTGAGCATCACCGTCGCCACCCGAGTGACGAGCAGTGAGACGATCACCACAATGAACAAGGTGATGAGACCAATCATGCGCGGAGGTGCTCCCGGAGGCGTTGCTGCGGGACCAACCTAGGGCGCCGGCGGGCCCCGTTCTCCGCCGACTCGCCCGAGGGTACGAACGGCGTGACTACGTCCCGCTCGTCATCCCAGGCTGCGCTAGCAGCGCGTCATCTCGGCGGGCGTCAGCCGGTTCGAATGTGATCGCCATACGACGCCCCCGCCTGTGTCGAGAACTGCGTCTCCGGACGGCGATGTTCGCATGAACCTGCGAGATCCGCCGGAACTGCCCGTGGTCCGGCGCGTGCCGCCCCTCTCCGCCGGTCCGGCTCTTCTGCGTCCCGAAGCATCGACCGGACTGCGCTGCGTACTGTGGTCGACGAGGAGACGCCGGCGGCCCGGCCCTCGAGGAGGAGATCAGGATGCTGACATGGCAGATCGGTGACGTGACCGTCACGCGGGTCGTCGAGCTGGAAGTCCCGGTGCCCTACGACCCTGACGGGGCGATGCTCGCCGACGCGACCCCTGAGGCCCTGGCCGAGATGCCCTGGCTGTCGCCCCACTTCGTCACCGAGGACGGGGCCCTGCGGTTGTCGATCCACGCGTTGGTGGTGAACGCGCCGGGGCTCAACCTCGTCGTCGACACGTGTGTCGGCAATGACAAACCGCGGGCGTTGCTCGGCGGCGGCGCGCTCCAGACGGACTTCCTCCGCGGTCTCGAGGAGGCCGGCTGCCCACCGGACTCGGTCGACACCGTCGTGTGCACCCACCTGCACGTCGACCATGTGGGCTGGAACACGATGCTCGTGGACGGCGACTGGGTGCCGACGTTCCCCAACGCCCGCTATCTGATCGGTCGCCGCGAGTTCGACCACTGGACCAGCGAGGGAGACGACGACCAGCAGGCGATCCTCGGCGACTCCGTCCAGCCGATCTTCGATGCGGGCCTCGCCACTCTCGTGGAGATGAACCATCGGATCAGCGACGAAATCAGCCTCATCCCCACCCCGGGTCACACCCCCGGCCACGTGAGCGTGAGCATCGAGTCGAAGGACGAACGGGCCCTGATCACGGGCGACTTGCTGCATCACCCCTGCCAGTTCGCGCGCCCTCACTGGTCGCCCTCGTTCGACTCCGACCCGGTGGCCGGCGCGCACATGCGCCGCGCGGTGATGGAGGAGGTGGCCGACGCGCCGGTGCTCGTGATCGGTACCCACTTCGCCGCTCCCACCGCCGGCCGGGTGACCCGCGACGGCGACGCGTTCCTGTTCGACATCAGCTGAGACGGACTGGGATCGCGACGGCAGCATCCCACTGGGCCGACATCGAGTTCGACGATGGCCGACCCGGAGTATCGCAGTGGTCCGCGACCGGGCCCCGCAGCTGGCCTGCCTGGCTGCGTCGACCCGTGCCGTCAGCCGGCGGCCATCTTGTCGAGGATGTGGTCCATGACCGCGCCGTGTTCGTGCTCGGGGCTGAAGAGGATCAGTTCGGCGTCCTCGTCGACTCGCACGCTGTGTCCGGCGGGCCAGTGGAACACGTCGCCAGTGCGGCAACGCTCGTCCGTGCCGTCGGTGTAGGTCACGACCACGTCGCCGGCGATGACGTAACCCCAATGGGCGGCGTGGCAGACGTGTTACTGGTGTGGCGGTGTACGGCATCGAAGTCGCCGATGGCGCCATGAACGAGCGTCCCGCTCGGTGTCCGTCGTGTGACGGCAGGCGTCGCCCGGTCCTCAGCCGCCGAGCGCCGGGTGATTGAGCACGCCGCTGCCACACGCCTGCCCGCTGGCGCCCGTTCCGACAACGCCGACGAACAGGTCGTTGAAGTACCGGGATCCCGTGCCGTCGTGGATCGACACATCCGAGCTGAAGGCCTCGGAGGTCCGACCATCGACGAGGTAGAGCGTGTCGTCGTTGAGTGCAGCGAAGAGGCCGGCGGCGACCTGGCACGCGGACAGACGAATCTCCAGTCCGGTCGCGACCTCGACGCCGTGGTACTGCAGGCGGCCGATGTCGTCGACGCAGATGACGACATCGAACCCGGACTCGGTCGATCCGCCGAACGTCACGACTCCGCGATCCTCGCATCGGGCCAACCCGACCGATGTCGGCAAGGACGGGAGTGCGTTGCGATCGACCCTGATCGACTCGAGGAAGTAGTCCATGTCCGCCGGCTGCACGACTTCCAGATCTTCGATGTACACGTATGTGTACGCCTCGATCGTCACGCCACCGGCCTCGATCATCATGTTGTCGCTCGCGCCGTCGCCGGTCGGACTCGGAATGGTGAAGCGAATCGCTCGGTCCGCACCTTCGACCTGCACCTCGCGGTACCAGTGCGGTGACGGGTTGTAGAAACCCTCGGCGACGAGCTCCTCCCAGTAGGGCTCCGTCGTCGCGATGAGGTCGTCGATCAGCAGACCCGGGGCGGTGGTGATTCCCCAGGCCGAGTTCCCCATCCCCATCGCTACCAGCGAGTTGGGCCGGTCGCTGGGGGTCCAAGTGCCGGCCGGCGGCTCGCGGTAGCTCACGCCGTGCACGGTGAGCAGATCCGGTTGCGGAACCGGTTCCGGCTGCGGCTCGGCGGAACACTCGAGGGCGGTCGGCACATGGAGGATCGGCGTTGACGTTGCCCACTCGCGGTCGGCGACGCGCGCCGGGGCCAGGCCGCGGAGGTTGTCGCTCACACCGGTCGCGCGGTTCGGAGACGTCGTCAGGCAGGCAATGATCTCCGCCGGCGTGGCGTCGGGGTGCTGCTCGAGGATGAGCGC
>BQJV01000012.1 GCA_021604885.1 Acidimicrobiales bacterium | reverse complement strand
CGAACACGACGAGGCCCACGCCGTGCAGGGCCGCGTCGTTCACCAGCCGTGCGGTGAGGACGCCCTCGGTCACCACCTCGATGCGGGTGGTCGGGCCGACTCGCCGGTCGTCCCGCGTTACCCAGCCGACCGTCTGGCCCGGCTCCTCGCCGAGCATCGCAGCCATGCGTCTCGCGGCGGCGCGGGCCGCCACGCGGCGGGGTTCGAGCAGGACGATCCTGTCGGTGCCGAGCCACGGCTCGTCGAGCAGTCGCAGCGGCACCAGGGTGGTCTTGCCGGCGCCCGGCTCGGCCTGGAGAACGGCATGGCCGGCCCCGGCGAGCGCCTCGCGGAGCTCGGGAACGACCTCTTCGACCGGCAGGTCGGTGGTGGGCAGCGGCATCGGCTGCATCATGCCGCGTGAGCGCGGCGGTTGTGCGAGGCTCCGCTGATGGAGGACGTCCCCGCATGAAAGTCCATCTGGTCGACGGCACCTACGAGCTGTTCCGCTACCACTATTCGCCGGCCAACAAGGACACGCGCCACGGCGCCCAGCGAGGCGTGCTGAACACCGTGCTCGACCTCGTCGCCGACGGGGCCACGCACATCGGCATCGCGACCGACACGGTGATCGAGTCGTTCCGCAACGATCTGTACGACGGCTACAAGGACGGCAGTGGCGTCGAGCCCGATCTGCTCGCCCAGTTTCCCGAGGTCGAGGAGCTGCTCGAACTCGCGGGCTTCGCGGTGTGGCCGCAGATCACCCACGAGGCTGACGACGGCATGGCGGCCGGCGCCGCGATGGCCGCGGCCGACGACCGGGTCGAGCAGGTCATCATCTGCACGCCGGACAAGGATCTGGCCCAGTGTGTGACCGCCGACGATCGGGTGATCCAGCTCGATCGGCGACGCGAGATCATCTACGACCGGGCCGGCGTGATCGAGAAGTTCGGCGTTCCACCGGAGTCGATCCCGGACTATCTCGGCGTGGTCGGCGACACCGCGGATGGCTTCCCGGGGCTCCAGGGCTGGGGCGCGAAGTCCGCTGCGAAGATCCTCTCGCGGTTCGGCCACATCGACGACGTGCCGTTCGACGTGGCGGAGTGGGACGGTGTCGACGTCCGCGGCGCCGCCAAGCTCGCGATGACGCTGCGCGACAACTTCGAGGACGCGCTGCTGTTCCGGCGGATCGCAACGGTCGACCTCGACGCGCCGGTGAGCGCGAGCGTGGACGACATGATCTGGAAGGGACCGAGCGCGGGGTTCGACGAGCGCTGCGCCGCGCTCGACGCCGAACGCGTCGCGAAACGGGCCCACGAGCTCTTCTGGAAGTACGCCTGATGGATCAGCACGACGCCGTCGCCCTCGCCGCCGAGTTCGACACGGACCTCGCCGACCGGATCCGTTTCGTCTACGAGCTCGACAAGCTGAAGAGCGAGCTCCGTCAGACACTGCTCGCCGACGGGAGCCGCCGGGAGAACTCCGGCGAGCATTCGTGGCATCTGGCGATGCTCGCGATGGTGATGGCTCCGCACGCGAAGGAGCCCATCGATCTCGATCGGGCGATCCGGATTCTCCTCGTCCACGACATCGTCGAGATCGACGCGGGTGACGTTGACATCTACGACTACGAGGCGCGCAAGGCGAAAGAGGCGGAGGAGGTCATCGCCGCCGACCGGATCTTCGGCCTGCTGCCCGAGCCGGAAGCATCGGAGCTGCGGGCGTTGTGGGACGAGTACGAGGCGCGTGAGACGCCCGAAGCCCGCTTCGCCTACTCGTGCGACCGGTTGCAGCCGTTCCTGCTCAATCTCGCGATCGGCGGCGAGTCGTGGACCCGGCGTGGTGTGAGCGGGTCCGCGGTCAAGGCGGTGAACTCGAAGATGGTCGACGGTCTGGACGGCGTGTGGGAGGTCGTGGAGAAGCTCATCGACCGTGCCGTCGACGAGGGCACGATTCTCGACCCCTGAGGCGTTCAGCCCGTTGGTTCGGGACCTTGGTCCCAACCTGCTCCTCTCGTTCGCCTTTGGTGCCGATGGTCTCTTGAAACACATGGCCCGAGCGGATGGAGGCGGCGAGATGCGCAAACGGATTCTGGTCGTCGATGACGACCCGTTCGATCAAGCCTTGTTCCGGTCGGCTTTTCAGCGCATCGGTTCGGAGGCGCACATCGACATCGTCCCCGACGTCGGGGTCGCCGTGGGGTACCTCCAGGAACGGCCGGCGCCCACGTTGGTCGTGGTCGACCTCAAGCTTCGCCACGAGTCCGGGCTCGAACTCATCAGGTGGCTCCGTGCCGACCCGGATTGCCGCTGGATTCCGGCCGTCACGCTGTCCGGTTCGGACGACCCGGCGGATGTGAGAGCCAGCTACGAGGCCGGCGCCAACGCCTATCTCGTGAAGCCCCAGACGCTCGAGGAGATCGACGACATCGTCGCCCGCATCGACGCCTTCTGGCTCGGCGCCTGCGCCCTGGCGGATGACCCGCTCGCGAGATCGGCCGCGGGGTAGATCGTGGCGCCCGTCGAGCCGATCGAAGAGATCAAAGCCCTGACGTCGGGCCTGGCGCACGACCTCGGGGCACCGCTTCGACACATCTCGGCGTTCGGGCAGCTTCTCCAGGAGGACGTCGGTGCCGCCGCCGGCGGTGCCGTCGCGCCGGAGCGGCACGAGGAATGGATGGTCTACACCGAGCGGATCATCGCCGCGGCGGCGCGAGCGCAATCGCTGCTGGACGATCTCGTCGCTCGCTCGAACGCCCTGACGGAGGCGGCTCAGCCAAGTGGTCCGTCGGCGACCATCACCCCGTCGAGGTCGGCGTAGATCCAGTCGCCGGGACGGATCGTCGCCCCGCAGAACGTCACGGCCACGTCGCGGTCGCCGACTCCGCGCTTCTCGGTCTTGCGCGGATTCGTGCCGAGCGCATGGACGGCGAGGTCGGTGGTCGCAAGGATCGCGGCATCGCGCACGGCGCCGTAGACGAGGATGCCGGACCAGCCGTTGGTGCTCGCCTTCGCGGCGAGTTGATCGCCGACCACGGCGCGGCGCCGGGACCCGCCGGCGTCGATCACGAGGACCTTGCCGCTGCCGTCCTCCGCGACCGCCTCGCGCACGAGGGAGTTGTCCTCGAAGATCTTGAGCGTGACGGCCTCGCCGGCCATCCGGTCCCGACCGCCGAGCGATCGGAAGTCGTTGTCGAGGACGGTCACGTCGTCGTCGTGGTCGTCACACAGGTCGGCCGTAGCCGGAAGATCAGCGCCCATCCCGCGAGTCTGGACAGTGCGCCGGGCACCTGTCCAGCCGTGCCCCGTGCCCCCGCCCGCCGCTTCAAGTGGGGTCTGACCCCCGCTTCAACTGGCACAGACGATGGCGCCCTCAGCGTCGAGCAGGTACCGGTCGGTCTGGTCGCCGCGGACGACGAAGACGTGCGTGTCGTCGTCGGTCGGTCGCCAGAGCTCCTCGGTGCCCCGGCGCCAACCGGTGTCGGTCAGCTCGCCGATCACATCCGCGGTGCGGAACGTGCGGTTGCGCACCTGCTGGTCGACGTAGGCGAGCAGGTTCACCGGGTCCCAGTGGTAGACGGCGTCGCCGATGACGATCACGTCGACGAGCTCCCAGCCGCACTCGGCGTCGCCCGGCGACGAGTGGACGACGAGTGTCGAGATCTCACAGCCATCGGAGTCCGTCCAGACGACGACCGAGGCATCGCCCGTGACGTCCTCGTTGTCGCACCCGCCGGCGCCGGCGTCGTCGCCGCATGCCCCCGCGAGCGACGCCACCACCGCGACGACGATCGCCGCCACGACCGGACCGCGCATGGTCAGCCCTCGGCGCCGAGGACTTCGCTGATGCCGACCGGCGCGGCGACCTCGAGTTGGTCGTAGACGCACGACGCGGCGTCCCGATCCGGGCGCCAATGCACGAAGCGCGTCGTCCCCCGGAAACGCCCGTTGAGTACCGCCTCGTACTTGACCTCGGCGACGAGCTCGCACGTGAGCGGCACCCACATCGCTGTGTCGCGGCCGGCGCTCCAGCGATTCGGCCCTCCGGGCATGAGCCCCTCCTCGTGCGCATCCGGGTTCATCCACTCCGACCACGGATGGTCGGCCGGATCGTCGACGATGAACGGCGCGAGCGTCTCGACCAGCTCGGCCCGCAGGCTCGCCTTGAAGGACGACGCGACGCCCATGTGCTGGAGGCGGCCCTCGTCGTCGTGGAGTCCGACGAGCATCGACCCGACGCCCTCGCCGTCCTTGTGCAGCCGGTAGCCGGCGATGACGACATCGGCGGTGCGGGTGTGTTTGACCTTGTACTGGACCCGCTTGTTCGGCTGATAGGTGCCGTCGCGCGGCTTGGCGATCAGACCGTCGAGGCCAGCCCCCTCGAACCGCACGTACCAGTCCTGCGCGATCTCCCGATCGAGGGTCGACGGCACGAGATGGATCGGCGCGGCGAACGACGCACCGAGCGCCTCGAGGATCTGGCGCCGGTCGCGGAACGGCTCGTCGGTGAGGTCCGTGTCGTTCACGGCGAGCACGTCGAAGGCCACGAACTCCGCGGGCGTCTCCTCGGCGAGTCGGTTGACCCGCGACTCGGCCGGGTGGATCCGCTGCTGGAGCGAATCGAACCCGAGGTGGTCCTCGACGGTCACGATGATCTCGCCGTCGACCACGCAGCGATCCGGAAGGCAGTCACGCAGAGGCTGGAGGAGCTCGGGGAAGTAGCGGGTGAGTGGCTTCTCGTTGCGCGAGCCGAGGTGGACCTCGTCGCCATCGCGAAAGACGATGCAGCGGAAGCCGTCCCACTTCGGCTCGAACGCGAGGTCCCCGATCTCGGGGATGCCGTCGACGGCCTTCGCCAGCATCGGCTTGACGGGGGGCGCAACCGGGAGGTCCATTCGCGGCGAGCTTAGGCGTCGCCGTCGGCAAGTTGCCCCGGCGGCTCCGGCGCGGCGAGCATGCGGGCATGAGCGACGAAATCCGCCCCTTCACCATCGACGTCCCCGACGCCGCCATCGACGACCTCCGTGACCGGCTCGCCCGGGCTCGCTGGCCGGAGAAGGAGGCCGTCGACGACTGGAGCCAGGGCATCCCCCTCGCCTACACGCAGGAGCTCTGCGACTACTGGGCGACCGACTACGACTGGCGGCGCTTCGAGTCGGCGATCAACGCCTACGACAACTTCCTCACCGAGATCGATGGCGTCGACATCCACTTCATCCACGTCCGGTCGCCCCACGAGGACGCCACCCCGATGGTGCTCACGCACGGCTGGCCCGGATCGGTCGCCGAGTTCATGGGCGTCATCGAGCCGCTCACGAATCCGACCGAGCACGGCGGCAGCGCCGACGAGGCGTTCCACCTCGTCATCCCGTCGCTGCCCGGCTACGGCTGGAGTGCCAAGCCGACGAAGGCGGGGACCGGTGTCGCCTGGATCGCGACCGCGTGGAACACGCTGATGGTCCGGCTCGGCTACGACTCCTATGTCGCCCAGGGTGGCGACTGGGGCAGCGCGGTCACGACCTACATCGGGATGCAGAATCTCGGCAACGTGCGGGCGATCCACACGAATATGCCGGTCGCCGGTCCGACGCCGGAGTCGCTGGCCGAGCCGACGCCGCAGGAGGCGAGTGCGCTCGAGGGGCTCGCCCACTACGACAAGTGGGACTCGGGGTACTCGAAGCAGCAGGCCAGTCGCCCCCAGACGCTCGGCTACGGACTGGTCGACTCGGCAGCCGGCCAGTGCGCATGGATCGCCGAGAAGATGTGGGCGTGGACCGACAACGACGGCCACCCCGAGTCCGCGCTGACCAAGGACCAGATGCTCGACAACATCTCGATCTACTGGTTCACCGCGACCGGCGCGTCGTCCGCCCGTCTCTACTGGGAGAGCTTCGCCGACTTCGGCGGCGGGGCCGTCGAGGTGCCGACCGGGTGCTCGATCTACCCGAAGGAGATCATCCGGTGCTCACGCCGGTGGGCCGAGCAGCGCTACGAGAACATCCAGTACTGGAACGAGCTCGACCAGGGCGGCCACTTCGCCGCCTGGGAACAGCCCGCCCTCTTCGTCGGCGAGATGCGGGCCGCCTTCGCCGTGCTGTGAGCCGCGGTCATCGCCCGCGGATGGGCTCCTGGGTCAGTCGCCGCTCGCGCAGCTCGCGAAGGATCTCGTCGACGGTCGGTTCGGCGCAGTTCGTGGACGAGACCGTGCGCGACGGGGACCCCACCGTCGCGACCATCTCGACGCTCTCGAAGTAGACCGGGATCTGGTTGGCCCTCGGGAGCTGGTACCAGGCGGTGTCGACATGGTCGGCGCTGTCCCAGTACTCGAGGTGGAGGTGGGGGGCGCTGACGCGTCCCGTGCCGCCGAGTTCTCCGAGTTGGTCGCCGGTCTCGACGACCGCGCCGATCTCGGCGAAGCGGTCCGGGATCGAACCCTCGACGAGATGGATGTAGCGCGCGGTCACGTCGCCGTAGTCGATCTCGATGTAGGTGCCGGCACCCTTGTTGTACCCGCTGGTCTTGAACCACACGACGGTGCCGTCGGCCTGGGCGAGGATCGGCAGGCCGACGTCCTCCCGCTTCGGGCCGGCCGTGGTGTTGAGATCGAGGGCCCAGTTGTGGCGGCCGTGGCCGCCGTACGTCGTCCCCTGCACCTCGACGCCACAAGGCACGGGTGCGAGCAGGAGCGGGGCGACGGGAAGGTCGTTCGGGGGGCGATCCGAGGCGCCGGCAGGATGTGACGAAATGGTGACGGCCAGGACGACCAGGGCCGCGCGGGTCCAGCGGGTGCGGCGATGCATGGGCATGAGCGGTCAAACCTCCAGGTACCCGCACTCCTTCGGACAAGTCTCGGCGCGGGTTGAGCAACTGCGGCCGTCGCGTGACGGTGAACTCCGTCACACGTTCGTCACATCGGGGCGGAGCGGAGGCCGTGGCCGCGACACAGCCGATAGCCAAATTGGGCTAGCGAAAGAGCCCGATCGGTCGATGGTGGCGCTCGTTCGCATCGACACAATCGAACATCCGGGTTGGCGAGTCGGATGTGAGAGTCATGGATCACGAGTTCATTTCGCGGGTGGTGCAGCGCGTCAACCGCAACGTGCGGACGCTCGACGACCACGTCAGCCGCAGCGGCGGCGGCGCGGTCGACGATCTGTGCGACCTCGCGGTCACCCGCACGTTCACCCGCGCGTTGCTCGATGCCGGCGCGACGCGCCGGGAGCTGGCCGCTGCCTCGGGAATCCTGCAACGCACGAGCGATGTGATGACGTTTCATCGCGGGCGCATGTGCTTCGACACGGCGTCCGATCGCCTGCTTTGGAGCTACGCGAGCCTCTATCTTCGGCTCCTCGCGCTCGCGTTCAGTGAGGCGTGGGACACCCACGACGACGTCCCCTCGCCCGGCGAACTCCACGGCAACGTGACGGCGCGCGCCCATGTGGCCCTCGAGGTCGTCGCTGGCGACGCCAGCCGCCAGGCGGTCGAACGGCTCATGCACGCGCTCGAGCGTTCCGTTGTGCTCGCGGAATCGCTGGCGGACGCCCAGTCGCCGCACGCGGACGAGTCAGCGGCGCTTCTCGCTCGCTTCGATGCGTGGTGAACAGGTCGTCGACGGGGTGCCGCCGCCCCGTCGACCCGGACCCTGGGGTGCCGCCGCCCCAGGGTCCACCCCCTCGCGGGTCAGTTGATCGCGACCAGGCCGCGGCGAGCGCCCATGACGACCGCCTCGAGCTGCGAATGGGCCCCGAGCTTCGACAGGACCTGCTTCACGTGGTTGCGCACCGTGTGGGGTGAGAGGAAGAGCTCGGCGGCGATCTCGTCGATGGTCCGGGCCGACGCCAGGAGCTGAAGCACCTCGAGCTCTCGGGGACTCAACCCGCTGTCGTCGGACTCCTCGGCCCGGAGCGACCGGCCGAGAAGGTCGGCGGGAAAGACGGCTGCGCCCGCGGCGACGACCCGGATCGCGTCGACGAGCCGGTCGAATCCCTGCCCCTTGCTGATGAAGCCCGCACAGCCGGCCTCGATCGCCAACTGCACGCCGCGCTGATCGTCGGTGCCCGTGATGAGAAGGACTGCCGGTGGCGGGTCCTTGGCGGCGGCGAGCGGTGCGAGGTCGGCGCCGTCGCCGTCTCCCAGGCGCAGGTCCGTGACGACCACGTCCACATCGATCTCGGACAGCCGCGCGGCGGCGTCGGCGAAGGATGCCGCGGTGTCCACCACCGCGACGTCGTCGTAGACGGCCAGCGCGGCCACCATCGCCTCGCGGACCATGTCGTGGTCTTCCACGAGCAGCACCTCGATGGGCGAGCTCACGATGTCGGAGCTTCGACTCGGGTGCGAGGAAGGAACGCCTCGACGACGGTGCCGCCGTTCTCGCCCGGCCGGACCCGGCAGGTGCCGCCCGCCTCGATGGCGCGGTCGCGCATCGCCCGGAGTCCGAGGTGGCCGTCCGGACTGCGGGTCGCATCGATGCCACCCTTGCCGTTGTCGCGGATCTCGATCACGAAGCCGTCGTCGCGGTCCTCGATGCCGGCGTGGATCTCCGTCGCATCGGCGTGGAGGATCGCGTTGATGATCGCCTCGCGCCCGATCTGGTACAGCCCGATCGCGAGGTCCTCGGGAATCGGTCTGGTCGTCTCCACATCGACCTCGATGCGCGGCGACTCGTGGGTGAGGAATCGCGCACCGACCCGGAGAAGTGCCGGCCCGAGCTCGCCGTCGGGCACCGTCGGCGGGACGAGGTCTTCGAGGGCGCTTCGCAGGCGGCGGACGCTGTCGATTGCGATCGACTCGAGGGCAGCCGCGGTTTCCGGTGTGGTCGGACCGCCCTTCGTCAGCGCGTGCAGCCGATAGCTCAGCGCAACGAGGGACTGCAACGGGCCGTCATGCAGGTGGTGGGCGATGCGCTGGCGTTCGAGTTGTTCGACGGACGCGAGCCGAACCTCGGCGGCGGCACGGCCGGCCTGTTCCTCGTGGAAATCCGTGGTCTCCGCTGCGAACATGATCGCGCCGGTGTAGCGGCCGTCGTCGTCCAACAGCGGATCCGCCGAGACGATGCACCAGGCGCGGCTGCCATCCGGTCGTCGGAAGTCCGTCTCGAATGTGACCGTGTCGCCCTCGCGCACCGCGCTCGTCTGGGCGCGCACGCTGGAGAAGTCGTCGTTCGGGAAGAGCTCGGCGAAGCGGCGACCGATCAGATCCTCGACGTCCGTTCCCGCGATCTCGGCGAAGCGCGGGGTCACGAAGACGATGCGATTCTCGGCGTCGAACTCGACGAACCCCTCGTAGGCGGTCGACGCGAGTCGTTTCCAGCGCCCTTCGGCCTGTCGGAGGTCGGCGAGAAGGCGTGCCGGCTCGGTGATGTCTCGGCTGACGGTCAGCACGGTGTGGCGGTCGATGCGCGCGGAACGGGACTCGACCAGCAGAGCGGCGTCGTCGACGGCGATGCGGCGGCGGTCGGTGTGCGGGTGCCCGGATTCGGGTGCGGGCGGTTGCTGTCGGAGCCGGGCGCGGATCGCGTCATTCGCGGCAGCCGACGTGTCGTCGCCCACATTGAGGGTGTCGAGGCGACCCGAACCGCCTTGCACCGTGATGAGGTCCGGCAGGGCATTGAACAGTGCGTAGTTGCGCCGGCGTTCTCGGTCGATGCCACGGGCGTAGCGACCGACGAGCGCGGTCGACAGCACGACCGCGGTGTTGAACGCCTGAAGGTTCAGGAGGTCGGCGGTGGTGCCGTGGCCGAAGGGGCCGACGCCGTCCGCCGAGCGCACACAGGCGTAGATGACTGTTGCGAGAGCGGCCGGCACACCGATGCGGGGACCGAACCTCACGGCCAGCCAGAGCAGGCCGGCGACGACCAGATAGGTCAGTTGACCATCGGTGGCGAAGCTGACGCCGACGAGCGCGGCGGTGATCGCGGTCGCCAAGGCGAACTCGACGGTGTTGCTTCCGGGATCACCGCCGAGGAGCCAGTTGCCGGGGCCGCGCGCCAACAGGAGCAGCGCGCCCGCCGATGCCATGCCGAGCCCGTTGCCGAGCGTCCAACTCCAGAGGAACGTGATCTCGTCGTCCGGTCGGAACCAGGCGACCGCGACGGCGCCGGCGATCGCGGGTACGACGAAGCACAGGAGAAAGGCGACGAGGGTGGTCCCGCTGCGACCCAATCCGTCCCGGCTCCGGAACAACCAGGCGAAGACCAGGAGTCCACCGACGATCTCGATCGTGCCCGTGACGAGGTCGCCGGCGACCGAGCCGATGTCGTCGCGAACGAAGATGGCGCTGTTCACGGAGATCGCCGCGAGCGAGGTGGTCACGATCGGAAGCCGCCGCGCCTTCGGCACCACCAACGCGGCGCCGATGGCGAGTCCCGACGCGAGCCACAGCGGTTGGCCGCGTTCCGCCGGCATCTCCCAGGTCACCGAGACGCGCGCGGCCACGAACACGGCGACGAACACCGCGAGGAGGGCAACCGGCAGCCGGGAGATCCGCAGAGCGGTCGCGTCCGACGAAACGTCGACGTCCACGCCACCAGACTACGGACGATCGCCCGCCTCGGCGCAGGCGATCAGCGAACGGTGCCGTCCAGCGCGCGGTACGCGTTCGGCGGCGTCGGGTCGGCGGTCAGGTCGGCCGCGGGGTACGCCGCACCGATTCGAATCTCGACCGGAATGACCCCGGCCCACCACGGACCTTTCATGTCGTCCTCCTCGTCGATCGGGTCGCCGGCCCGCACCTTCGCCGACGCCTCGGCGAGCGGCAGCTCGAGGACGAGCGTCTTCTTCTCGTCGATGTCGCTGACCTCGCGGCCGAGGTCCCAGTTCTCCACGACATGGTCGGTGATGATCTTCAGCGCTCGCAGCTTCGCCGCCTTCTCCTCGATCTTCGTGGCGTGGCCCCGCACCACCACGGAGCGATAGTTCATCGAGTTGTGGAACGGCGTGCGGGCCATCACCAGGCCGTCGACATGGGTGACGGTCGCGCAGATCTCGTGGCCGTCGCCCGTGCCCAGCAGATGGTTCGCCGCGGCACCGTGGAGATAGAGCGTCTCGTCGTCGCGGCCGTAGGCCATGGGGAGGACGAGCGGGCCGTCGGGGGTCTGTACGCCGACGTGCGCGATCATCCCGGCGTCGAGGATCTCGCGGACCCGAGCGTCCTCGTAGACGGCACGGTTCGCGCCCCGACGGACGGTCGTACGGGCGGACGGAGCGGTCGCGGGTTCGGCCATGGCGCCGACACTAGAGCGCCTCACCCCCTCCCCGTCCCCAATTCGCCCCTGCGATCTCACCCGCGATCGCCCCCGCGATCTCACCCGCGATCTCACCCGCGATCTCTGGTCACGAAACGGTCGAAGACGCGGGCGCTCCAGCCACCACTTCGTGACCAGAGATTGCTCGTTGGGGGGTGAGAACTGGGGTCGGTGCGCTCAGGGGCGGCGGGAGAAGCGGCGGACGGCCAGGGGGGCGAACACACCGATGATGATGGCGACCCAGAGCAGCGTGTAGAGGATCGGATGGCGCAGCGACCAGGGGCCCGGTTCGGGGGACCCGGCCGGCAGGTTGCCGAAGAGCTCGCGGGCCGCTCGGGTGACCGACGAGACCGGGTTCCACTCGGCGAACGTGCGCAGCGGACCGGGGAAGTTCTCGACCGGTGCGAAGGTGTCGGCGACGAACGTCATCGGGAAGATCACCATCATCCCGGCCTGGTTGATGACCTCCGGGCTCGGCACGAGCAGACCGATGTAGGCCATCACCCACGAGATCGCATAGGCGAACAGGAGGAGGAGCGCGAACGCGGTGATCGCCTCGAACACGCTGCCATTGATGCGCCAGCCGATGAGCAGACCGGCGACGGACATGATCGCGAGCGACAGGACGTTGTAGATCACGTCGCTGGCGGTGCGGCCGAAGACGACGGCGCTCTGCGACATGGGCAACGACCGGAAGCGGTCCATGATGCCCTTCTGGATGTCCTCGGCGAGGCCGGCTCCGGTGAAGACCGAGGCGAACACGAGGTTCATTGCGAACACGCCGCCGACGAGATACTCGCGGTACGAGCCGCCTTCGATCTCGATCGAGCCGCCGAACACGTAGGCGAACAGCACGAGCATGATCAGCGGACTGACGATGACGGAGACGAGGATCTCCGGGACGCGCGTGACCTTGCGGACATTGCGCCGGGCGATCGTGGCACCGTCGCCCAGAGTGAGGAGGAGCGCGTTCACGACGCCACCTCCAGCTCCGCCGGCGTACTGATGCCGACCGTGGTCGAGCCGGTGAGGGTGAGGAAGACGTCATCGAGCGTCGGCCGGCGAAGCCCGATGTCGAGCACGTCGATCTCGGCCGCGGCGAGCTCCTGCAGGACGCGGGCGAGGGTCTCCGCGCCGCCGGTGACGGGTGCCGCGACGCGTCGCGCCTCGGAGCGGATGTCGTCGCCGACGGCGGCCCGGCGCAGGATCGCCTTCACGGCGTCGACGTCGGTGAAGTTGCGGACCACGACCTCGATGCGGTCGCCACCGACGATCTGCTTGAGTTCGTCGGCCGTGCCGTGGGCGATCTCACGCCCGTGGTCGATCACGATGATGTCGTCGGCGAGGCGCTCGGCCTCCTCCATGTACTGCGTGGTGAGGAGGACCGTGCTGCCCTTCGTCACCAGCTCCTCGATGACCTCCCACAGCTCGTTGCGGCTGCGCGGGTCGAGGCCGGTGGTCGGCTCGTCGAGGAAGATGACCGACGGCTCGGCGACCAGCGCCGCAGCGAGATCGAGGCGTCGGCGCATGCCGCCGGAGTACGTCGACACCTGCCGGTCGCCGGCATCGACGAGCGAGAAGCGCTCGAGGAGCTCGCGGGCCCGGGATCGGGCGACCTTCTTCCCGAGGTGGTAGAGGCGGCCGACCATCTCGAGGTTCTCGAAGCCGGTCAGGTACTCGTCGACCGCGGCGAACTGGCCGGACAGACCGATGTGCTTGCGCACCTGGACCGGCTCGGTGCCGACGTCGAACCCCGCCACGGTGGCGGTGCCGGCGTCGGCCCGCAGCAGCGTCGAGAGGATCGAGACGGCGGTGGTCTTGCCGGCGCCGTTCGGGCCGAGCAGGCCGAGCACGGTGCCCTCGGGAACGGCGAGGTCGAGGCCGGCGAGGGCCTGCACATCGCCATAGCTCTTGTGCAGTCCGTTGGCGGTCACGCCATCGGTGCTGCGGGTCATCGGCTGCTCCAGGATCGGAAGGGGGATCGGGGGATCGAACGTCGGCATTCTCTCACTTCTCTTCGGTTCGTACATCGTAAGGTTGACTTATAGCGTAAGATTGCCGTACGTCGTAAGGCCGCGTCAACCCCGGAATCTGTGGCGCCCGTCACATCCGCTGATGCGGGACCGAGAGTCAGTCGGCGGCGAGTTCGAGCTGACGGCGCCGCTCGAGCCCGTCGATCAACACGTCGATCGTGAACTCGAACTCGGTCTGGTCGTCGCACCAGCCGATGGTGTCGTCGGGCCCGTCGTGGGCGATCTCGGCCATCATGCCGGCGAGGTTCGGGAAGAACTCCATCATCTGATCGAACTCTTCCTCCTGCTCGGCCTCTTCCTCGGGGCTTCCCGGCGCGAAGAGTTCCTGGGCGAATCCGAGAGCGTGGGATCCGAGTGCATGGAGCGAGTGATGGGCCAGATCGAACGAGAACCCGCCGGCGCGCAGCACGCCGAGCAGCCCGTCGAACCAGGCGACGATCGCCATGCTCATCCCGGTGCGCGTCGCGATCACCGCCGGCGCCCACTTGTGCCGCATCTGCACGGCGCGGGCGGCCAGCAGTCGCGCCCGCAGTGCGCCCCGCCAGTCGTCCTCGGCCGCCGGACCGGTGAGCGCCGCGCCGGCGGCGACGATCTCCTCGATCACCATCTCGACCATCCCGTCGAGCACCGATTCCTTGTTCGGCACATGGTGGTAGAGCGACATCGCCTCGACGTCGAGCTCGGCCGCGATGCGGCGCATCGTCAGCCCGTCGACGCCCTCGGCATCAGCGATCTCGACCGCCGCGCGAAGGACACGGGCTCGGCTGAGCGGCACACGTGGTGTCGGCTCGGCGTCGATGTCGTGGACGGACGTGATGGTCGGACCTCCGTGAACCACGGTACCCGTCCGCTGTCGCGAGTGGGAGCGCCGAACGTCCCGATCGGGTCGGCGCGTGCCCGCTACGCCTCGCTCGGCACCCAGTTCCCGTGGAAGCCGTAGGGCACGCGCTGCGGGAGATGGACGACGGCCTGCGGGTCGCCGGTGAAGTCCTGCGCGTTGAGGATGACCACGTCGGCGGTGTTGGTGTTCGCATCATGCACGTAACTCATGCACCAGCCGTCGTCCTCGTCCGCGTCGGGGGAGCGGGGGACGAACACCATCTCCTGCGACGACCGGCCCGGGCCGAAGTCGTGGAGTTCGGTCGTGTTCGTGTGCAGATCGCGCTTGTACGCCGGGCCCTCCTCGCCGACGAAGCCGACCGTGTAGCCGTAGCGCGCGTCCTTGCCGATCCGGCGCTCGTCGACGCGGGGGAACTCCTGGTTGCGGTCGTCGAGAAGCTCCTCGGAGACGGTGCCCTTCGCCGGGTCGAGGATCCAGCGGTAGAGCTGGGGCGGTCCCTCGGCCGGGCCGTTGGTGACGGTGTCGAACACGCGTTGGTGCTTGGCGACGTCGAGTTGGATCGTGCCGTCGGGCCGGTCGAACGAGTTGAGCGGGTGGAAGACGAAGCACGGGTCGAGCTCGCACCACTGGACCGCATCGCCGGGCGCGTCGAACGGCAGGACGCCGATGCGGCTCGGCGCGTCGGCCTGCCAGCGGTAGGGCAGCGCGGAGCCGGCCATGGCGCTCTCGAGGTCGAAGTGCACGGGGAAGTCGAGGATCAGCGCGGCCGACTCGGTGATCGAGCAGTCGTGGATCATCGGGCTGTGGCCGACCGGCACGTCGACCTGGTGGCGGACGCGACCGTCGGTGCCGATGACGAGATAGCGGACGTGGTCCTCCCAGCCGAAGAAGTATGTGACGGCGTGGAGCTCGCCGGTGTCGGGGTGGCGCTTCGGGTGGGCGGTGAACGTGCCTTCGAGCGTGTCGTCGAAGTTCGACGGCGCGACCGACTCGAGTTCGTCCGTGAGCTCGACGGGCCAGTTCATGGCCTCGACGATGGCGTAGGTCTTGCCGCTGTGGCCGATGATGTTCGTGTTGGCGCCGCCGTCGCCGTCCATGTGGCGGGGGCCGGGCATGCGTGGGCGCCCGAGGGCGTCGGCCACCGAGTCGCCGTTGATGTAACGGTTGCGGTACCACTCGGCTTTGCCGCCGCGCAGTCGGAGGCCATGGGCCATGCCGCTGCCGGTGAACCAGTGGTCGGTCGGATCGGGGTCGAGCACCGGGTTGGGACCGATCCGCAGCAGCCGTCCGTCCAGCTCCTCGGGGATCGTGCCGCTGACGTCGAGGTCGAGCGACGTGAGCTCTTCGCGCACGGGCGCGTAGTTGTCCTGGAAGAAGTCGACGGTGGTCATGGACTCCAGTCTGCGCGCGTCCCCGCAACCTGCGCATCCTCCCCAGGTCGGATTTCCAGTTGAAGCGGGGGTCAGACCCCAATTGAAGCGCGCTCGTCAGACGGCGTCGTCGCCGATCCACTTGGGGACGTAGGAGAGGTCCTGGGCGGCGAGGGCGTCGAGGAGGCCGGCCGGTGAGGGATCGGCGAGCAGGACCTCACGGTTGGCGGGTTTGAGGATCGTCTTGTCGACCATCCGGTCGAGCAGCTCGAGCAGCGGCTGCCAGAACCCACCGACGTCGAGCACGCCCACCGGCTTGGTGAGGAGCCCGATCTGGTTCCACGTGAGGGTCTCGGCGAGTTCCTCGAGCGTGCCGTACCCGCCTGGCAGCGCGATGAAGGCGTCGGCGAGCTCGTACATGCGTGCCTTGCGCACATGCATCGAGTCGACCTCCTCCAGCCGCGTCAGCTCGCGGTGCCCCACCTCCCGCGAGAACAGGTTCTTCGGGATCACGCCGGTCACCGTGCCGCCGCCGTCCATCACCGTGTCGGCGATGAGCCCCATCAACCCGACGGCGCCGCCGCCGTAGACCAGCTCGATCCCGCGGGCCACGAGTTCCTCGCCGAGCGCGACGGTCGCCTCCGTGATCGCCGGGTCGGAACCGGGCGACGAGGCACAGAAGACACAGACCCGTTCGAACGACATCGGCAGGACTCTACGACCCCGCGTGGTCACTCACCCTGGACGGCGGCCTGGCTCTGCCGGTAGCTCACGGGTGCGTAGCGGGCGGGCGCGTCCGGCGTGACACACGTCGGCAACGGGTGCATCACGTGATCGGCGTTGGCGTTGAAGAAGAACGGAATCGAGTAGCGCGACGTCGACGTCTCGTTGTCAGCGAAGTGGCGCACGCTGAGGAACCGGTCGTTGCTCCACTGACGAAGCAGCTCGCCGGTATTGACGACGAACGCGCCCTCGACAACGGGCACGGTGATCCATGCGTCGCGTGGCGTGCTGTAGATCGCGAGGCCCGGACCGTCCTGGCGAAGCAGGGTGAGGAACGTCGTGTCGACATGGGGAGCGATGCCGTAGGCGCCGGTCGGCCGGGCCGTCTCCACGCCGGGGTAGTGGCTCAGCCGGAGGCGCCAGAACGGGTCGGCGAATGCGCTGTCGAAGTACGTCGGGTCCAGGTCCAGCGCCGCGGCGTAGACGGGGACGAGGCGCAGGGCCAGCTGCTCGACCGCAAGCGCGTAGGTCTCGACGGTGCCGCGGAAGTCCGGCAGGTCCGCCTCCGCAGGCCACTGGTTGTCGTCGAAGCCGATCCCGTCGTCGCGCTTCACGAGGAACGCCTCGTTCACGTTGCCGACGGCTCGGCGCGGCAGCAGACGTTCGCCGACCCGCAGGTAGCCGACGCCGCCGACCGGCCAATCCGGACGGTCCATGGCGATCGATTCCTTCGTCTCGTCGGCGAGACCGTGGAAGGCGCGGGCGGCCGCGAACGTACGCTCGACCGAGGACTCGTCGACCCCGTGACCGACCAGCTGGAAGAAGCCGACGGTCTCGCACGCGGTGCGCACTTCGGCCGCGACCCCGGCGGGCTCATCCTCCAGGTCGATCACCGGGATGTCGCCGGGCTCGGCCGGCACCGGTGTGCTCGTGTCCCAACTCTCGGCCTGCTCGCGGAGTTCCTGCTCACGGGCCGCAGGGTCGAATGAGTCGGTCATCGGATCGAGCCTAGGGGCGCCGCGAGCGACCGTTCCGACCGTCGACCTACCATCACGGGCGTGAAGCACGGTGTCTTCGTCGCCCCGTTCGGCCAGCTGGCCGACCCGCACAAGCTGGTCGACCTCGCGGCCACGGCCGAGGAGTCCGGCTGGGACGGCGTGTTCCTGTGGGATCACGTCCTGCGCCCGGAGAGCAACGAGATCGTCGACACGTGGGTCGCCCTCGGTGCGATGGCGGCTGCCACGGACCGCATCCGGATCGGCCCCATGGTCACCCCGGTGCCGCGCCGCCGACCGATCAAGCTCGCCCGCGAGATCCTCACGGTGGACCTGATGAGCGACGGTCGACTTACGGTCGGCGTCGGCTCGGGGACCGATTCGGGCGGCGAGCTGTCCCGCTTCGACGAGATCGTCGACGGACGCGCGCGGGGCGCCCGGCTCGAGGAAGGTCTCGACATCATCGCCCGGCTGTTGGAGGGCGAGACGCTCGCCCATCTCGGCGAGCACTTCCGGGTCGACGGCGTCTCGCTCGAGCCCCGCCCGGCGCAGCAGCCGCGTCCGCCGATCTGGTGTGCCGCTCGGGGCTCGGCGACGAAGCCCGTCCGTCGGGCCGCCCGCTACGACGGGATGTTCCCGATCGATGTCGACGAGGCGAGCTTCCACACGATGCTCGAGACGGTGGCCGACGAGCGCGGCTCGCTCGACGGCTTCGACGTCTGCCTGCGCACGGATTACGACGGCGCGGCCCCGGCCTTCGCCGAGGACGGGGCGACCTGGCTCCTCCGGGCGTTCCGCCCCGTCGTCGAACACAAGACGGTTTTCGCCGCCGTCGTGCACGGCCCGCCTGTCTGACGCGCAAGGTGAAGCGGGGGTCAGACCCCAGTTGAAGCGCCCGTTTCGGGGACCAGGACCGCCGACAGGTAGATTGCCTGCCGTGGTTGATCAGTCGATGAAGGCCAAGCTCGAGGATCTGCGCGAGCGCAAGGAACAGGCACTCCATGCCGGGTCCGAGCGTTCCGTGCAGCGTCAGCACGACAAGGGCAAGATGCTCGCCCGCGAGCGGATCGAGTACCTGCTCGACGAGGGCTCGTTCAACGAGCTCGACATGCTCGCTCGGCATCGCGCCGCGGAGGGGGTGCTCGACGAGCGCCCGTACACCGACGGTGTCATCACCGGGTGGGGCACGGTCGACGGCCGCAAGGTGTTCGTCTTCAGCCAGGACTTCACCGTCATGGGCGGCGCCCTCGGTGAGGTCTTCGCCGAGAAGCTCCACAAGGTCATGGACCTCGCGCTCGCCACGGGCGCGCCGATGATCGGGTTGAACGACGGCGCGGGTGCCCGCATCCAGGAAGGCGTCGTGTCGCTCGACGGCTACGGCGGGATCTTCCACCGCAACGTGCAGGCCTCCGGTGTCATCCCGCAGATCTCCGTCATCCTCGGCCCCTGCGCCGGCGGTGCGGTCTACAGCCCGGCCATGACGGACTTCATCTTCATGGTCCGCGAGAAGTCCCACATGTTCATCACCGGTCCGGACGTGGTGAAGACGGTCACCGGCGAGGAAGTCACGCTCGAGGAGCTCGGTGGCGCCGGGTCCCACAGCTCGAAGTCCGGCGTGGCGACCTTCGTCGCCGACAGTGAGGAGGACGTGCTCGACGAAGTGAAGTACCTCCTCAGCTTCCTCCCGTCGAACAATCTCGAGCAGACCCCGCGTGCCGAGTCGACCGACGATCCCGACCGCTTGTGCCCCGAGCTGGACGAGATCCTGCCCGAGAGCGCCAACGTCCCCTACGACATGAAGCAGGTCGTTGCGTCGGTGGTCGATGACGGCGATTTCCTCGAGTACCACTCGGCCTGGGGCAAGAGCATCACGTGCGGCTTCGCCCGGGTCGACGGTCGTGCCGTCGGCGTCGTGGGCAACCAGCCGATGATGCTGGCCGGCGTGCTCGACATCGAGTCGGCCGAGAAGGCCGCCCGCTTCGTGCGCACCTGTGATGCGTTCAACATTCCGCTGCTCACGTTCGTGGACGTCCCCGGGTTCCTGCCCGGTGTCGACCAGGAGTACGGCGGCATCATCCGCCACGGCGCCAAGCTGCTCTACGCCTACTGCGAGGCCACCGTGCCCCGCATCCAGATCATCACCCGCAAGGCCTACGGCGGCGCCTATGTGGTGATGGACTCCAAGTCGGTCGGTTCGGATCTCGCCTTCGCGTGGCCCACCGCCGAGCTCGCCGTGATGGGATCCCAGGGTGCGGTGGAGATCATCTACCGCCGTGAACTCTCCGACGCCGCCGATCCCGAGGCCCGTCGGGCCGAGCTGATCGAGGACTACACGGACCGACTCGCGAACCCCTACATCGCCGCCGAGCGGGGCTATGTCGACGACGTGATCGAGCCGAGCGAGACCCGCCGCAAGGTGGTCGCGGGTCTGCGGTTGCTCGAGTCGAAGCGCGAGGAGATGCCCCAGCGCAAGCACGGGAACGTGCCGTTGTGAGCGAGCCGATCGACGCGGTCTCCGTGTCGCCCGCTCCTTCCGACGAGGAGATGGCCGCGATCCTCGCCGCGTACGAGGCGCTGTGGCCGCGTCCGTCCGGGGCGACCGAGCCCGACGCGTTGCCGCGTTGGCGCTTCGCCGGCCGCTGGTGGTCGGCGCGTCCCCGCTACGGCGGCTGGACCTGAGCGTGGCCGACTCGGACGGGTTCCGGGTCCATCTCGAATGGGGGCCGATGGGGCTGCGCACGCTCGCGCCCCTGGTCGACGTCGTCATCGTCGTCGACGTCCTGTCGTTCACGACCTGCGTCGACGTCGCCCTCGGCCGCGGCGCGGCCGTCCATCCCTACAAGTGGCACGACGGCTCGGAGGCCGACTTCGCCGCGTCGCTGGGCGCGGAGCTCGCCGGGTCCCGCGACGGCGACCAGCTCTACTCGCTCGCGCCGTCGTCGCTCGCGAACGTCCCCGCGGGGACGTCCATCGTGCTGCCGTCACCGAACGGCTCCGCCCTCGCCTTCGGTGCGGTCGACGCCGGCGCCGAGGTCGTGGCCGCCTGCATCCGCAACGGCGCGGCCGTGGGCTCCGCGTTCGCCGACGAGGATGTGCGGGTCGGCGTGATCGCGGCCGGCGAGCGCTGGCGGGGCGCCACCGGACCCATGCGCGTCGCGGTGGAGGACCTG
>BQJV01000011.1 GCA_021604885.1 Acidimicrobiales bacterium | reverse complement strand
GGCAGTGGGGCGGGCTCGTCAAGTTCCCGGCGTTGGCCGGTACCGGCGTGCTCGTTTTCGCGGGCTACACGGCTGCGGGTCGCCGAGTCTGGGGGGCTGACTGGGACGCGGGGTACTGGTTCAGTTGTGCGTGGCTCGCGGTCCTTTTCTCGTCCGCGGTCCTCGCCGACGTGCTTCCGCTGGCTGAACACGTGGACATCACGAAGTCGCTCGCCGAGCCCGGGAACGCCTCGCCCGACCTGATCTCCTCCCATCCGCTGGGCACGAACAATCTCTCGCTCGATCTTCTTGCTCGCTCCCTGTTCGGTGCGCGGGTGAGCCTGCTCACGTCACTGCTCGCCGTATCGCTCGGGCTGATCGTGGGAGGTGCGCTCGGCATGGCCGCGGGGTTCTTCGGGGGTTGGCTCGACCGGGGCGTCGAAGTGGTGACCAACACCTTGCTCGCCTTCCCGGCCCTGATCCTGTTGATCGCGCTCGCTGCAGTGCTGGGTCGGCCGACCTCGATCGGCGGGGCGGTCCTCAAGACCGGAGTCGCGCTCGCCATCGTCGTGCTGCCGGTCCTCGTGCGGTTGGCCCGGACGCACACGCTGCTGCTCCGTCAGCGAGAGTTCGTCATTGCCAGCGAGATGCTCGGAGCCCGGCGCTCCCGGATCCTGTTGACCAAGATCCTGCCCAACGTGGCGATTCCGCTCCTGGCATACGCGGTCGTCTTGCTGGCCGTGATGATCGTCGCCGAGGGGTCGCTCGCCTTCCTCGGCCTCGGGCTCGCCCAGCCGCAGCCGACCTGGGGAAACATGATCGCCGAGGGCGGGCTTCGGACGCTGGTCGATCATCCGCACATCCCGCTTGTGCCCGGAGCATTCATGTTCCTGACCGTTCTCAGTCTGAACCGCGTGGGCGAGCGCGTCACTGCCGGCGGCGACGCGCGGGTCTCCCATCTCTGACGTCGCGTGACAACCAAGCGCTTGATCGGTAGGGTGGGATCAATGGGAGATCCGGGCCGAGGCACCAGTGGACCGAGGAGAGGTCACCCCCGACGACCCCCGGAGTACGTCGGCCCGGGCGCCTTTCGCTCCGTCGTCGATCCGGCGGTCGCCGCGTCGTACCGAAGCGACGGATGGTGGGGCGACATCACGATCGCCAATCTGGTTGCGAGCCATGCCCGTACGCGCCCGGATCGTTCCGCGTTCGTCACGGAAGCCGGACGTCTCAGCTGGCGCGACTACCACGATGCCTCCGACCGACTCGCAAAGGTGCTCCTCTCCTCCGGGCTCGAAGCCGGGGAGCGGCTCGGGGTCTTCCTGGCCGACGGCGCCACGATCCACGTCTCGCTCCTGGCAGCTGAGAAGGCCGGGCTGATCGCCGTCGGCATCGGTGCCCGATCGGGTGATCGCGAGATGCGTCACCTCCTCCACGCGACCGGCGCGACGGCACTGCTCACTGCCGCCGACCACAACGGAGACGACTGGTACGAGCGCGTGCACTCGATGCAGACGGCCGGACTGCCGATTCGTCATCATTTCGTCGTTCCGGAGTTCGCCGACGACGCCGGCGCTGCCATCGTGATGGATGGCCGACCGGCGGAGGATTCGGGCCCCGGGACTCCGGACCTGGTCGCGGCGCGACGGATGGGCCCCGACGATCTGTTCCTGATCAACTCGACGTCGGGCACGACCGGCCTGCCGAAGTGTGTGGCGCACACCCAGAACAGCAAGCTGTACATGGCGTCGCAGGCGATCGCCGCAGCCGAGATGACCGATGCCGACGTCATGCTCGGTGCGGCGCCGATGCCCTTCGGGTTCGGGCTGTTCTCGACCCACTTCACCGGCACGGTGCTCGGAGCGACTGTCGTGACGGTCGACCGGTTCTCTGCTGACATCGTGAACCAGCTGATCGAGCGTGAGCGCGTCACCGTCCTCGTCTGTGTCAGCACGCAGTTCAAGATGATGATGACCTCGCCGAGCTTCGACGCCCACGACCTGTCGTCGCTGCGCGCGATGTTCACCGGCGGCGAGGCGATTCCCTACGAGCCCGCATCGAGATTCGAGAAGCGAACCGGTGCGGCGGTCCTCAACTTCTACGGATCCAACGAGAGCGGGATGGCGACCGGCACGACCATCCGCGACTCGTTCGAGCATCGCCTGGAGACCTGTGGCCGGGCGGTGGCCGGAACCGATGTGAAGCTCTTCGACGACCGGGGGGACGCGACGAAGACCGGATACGGCCAGCCAGGGAGCCGTGGCCCCGCCAGCTGTCTGGGCTACTACGACGACCCGGCGGCCAACGATGAACTGTTCGCCGATGGCCGCTACGTGCTGCACGCGGACTTCTGCACGATCGACGAGGACGGGTATCTGGCCGTGGTGGGCCGACGCTCCGACATCATCATCCGCGGTGGAAAGAACCTCAGCGCGCTCCAGGTGGAGAACGAGGTCATGGCCCACCCCGACGTCGGGCTGGTGGCAGCGGTCGCGATGCCCGACGCACTCTTCGGCGAGCGTGTCTGCGTCTTTGTCGAACTCGTCGGCGATGCCGACGTCACGCTCGAGGAGCTCACCGCGTTCATGGTGCGTCGTGGGGTGTCCAAGGAGTTGTTGCCGGAGAGCCTCGTCGTCGTCGACACGCTCCCCCGCTCAGCGGGGGGCAAGGTCGCCAAGGGGACGCTGCGACTCGAGGCCGAGCGACGGGCCATGACCCGAGAAGGAGATGTCCATGAACCCGATCCAGAATGATTTCGAGAACGAGCGTCAGGGAGGCCTCGCCACCTGGACGCCGAGGATCACGCCGCCGATCGGCATCGATCTCACCGACGAGCAGAAGCTCGCGTGCGCTTTCAGAATCCTCGCCAACGACGGCTTCTCGGAGAACATCTCCGGGCACATCACGTGGCAACTCCCCGGCGAGGATCACCTCCTGGTCAACCCGTGGGGCCTGTGGTGGGACGAGGTGCGAGCCTCCGATGTCTGCACGGTCGACACCGACGGCCGGGTCGTCGGCGGCCGCTGGGACGTGACACCTGCCATTCACATCCACACAGAGCTCCACCGCCGGCGGGCCGATGCCCGTGTGGTGATCCACAATCACCCGTACCACGTGTGTGTTCTCGCCGCCCTCGGCGAACTCCCGCACATCGTGCACCAGAGCGGCTGTGTCTACGACGGAGACATGGCGGTGGTCGCCGAGTACAGCGGAGAGATCGACTCGGCCGCACTCGGCGATCGCCTGGCGGCGCAGATCGGCGACGCCAGCGTCATCATCCTGGCGAGCCACGGCGTGATCGTGACCGGCCCCACCATCGAAGAGGCCACGTTTCGGGCCGCCACCATCGACCGGGCCTGTCGACTCTGGCTCGACGTCCGTCGACACGAGTCCGAGCCGCTCGAGCTTCCACGGAGTGTCGTGACGGGGATGAAGGCGTCGATCCTCGAGCGCGGCTCCGACGTCTTTTTCGCCGGAGCCGTGCGTCGCCTCCTGCGCGCCGACCCGGACGTCTTGAACTGACCAACCGTGACCGTTTTCGACCCGGTCACCTTCTCGAATGGAGCGAATCCGAAATGAAGAGCATCGACGATCTCACTGCGAACAAGGACTTCACCGTGGCAGGCCGTACCGGCTCCACGAGTGTGACCTTTCTGCCCGAACCCGAGAGAGCCGAGCGGAAATACGTCGTCATCTCCGCCGATGACCACATCGTCGAGCCGCCGCATGTGTTCGAGGGTCGGGTTCCGGCGAAGCTGGCCGACCGGGCACCGCAGGTGATCGAGACGGACGAAGGTCGGCAGACCTGGATGTACGACGGCGTCGCCCTGCCCAATGTCGGATTCAATGCGGTGGTGGGTCGACCGATCGACGAGTGGCGGATGGAACCGGCTCGCTTCGACGAGATGCGCCGCGGATCGTGGGACATCCACGCACGGATCGCGGACATGGACGTCAACGGTGTCTACGGCTCGCTCAACTTCCCCTCGTTCCTTCCCGGTTTCGCGGGGCAACGGCTGCAGATGGTCACGCCGGATCGCGAGCTCGCGATGGCCTCGGTGCGGGCCTGGAACGATTGGCACCTCGAGGAGTGGGCCGGCACGTATCCCGGTCGCATGATTCCCTGCCAGCTCCCGTGGCTCCTCGACCCGGAGGTCGGTGCGGACATGATCCGCGAGAACGCCGCGCGTGGCTTTCGTGCCGTCACCTTCAGCGAGGCTCCCGACAAGCTCGGACTACCGTCCATCCATTCGGGCCACTGGGAGCCGCTGATCCGTGCATGCGCGGAGACCGGCACGGTGATCAACCTTCACATCGGCTCGTCGGGAACGGCCCCCAGTACCAGCGACGATGCGCCACCGGACGTGGCCGGGGTCCTGTTCTTCGCCTACGCGATGTACGCCGCGGTCGACTGGCTGTTCTCGCTGTTGCCGGTCAGGTACCCGGATCTCAAGATCTGTCTCTCCGAGGGAGGGATCGGCTGGGTCGCCGGGTTGCTCGACCGGCTCGATCACATGCAGAGCTACCACGACATCTACGGGACATGGCACGGCGACCTCACCCCGGCGGAGGTCCTGAAGCGCAACTTCTGGTTCTGCGCAGTGGAGGACCAGACGGCGTTCGCGACGCTCGATCGCATCGGTGTCGACAACGTCCTGCTAGAGTCGGACTATCCGCACGCGGACTCGACGTGGCCCCGGACGCAGGAGGTCATCGACGAACAGATCGGCGGTCTCTCCTCAGAAGAGATCCGCAAGCTGAGCTGGGAGAACGCGTCGTCGCTCTATGAGTTCGCGGTTCCGCCCGAGGTTCAGGCCGACCCCAACGCGTTCTGACCCGCCCCGACCCCTGTCCGGCGCGGCACGGTGTGCGCAGGCGGCACGGTGCTGCCGGGCGGTCGGGTGCAGTAGCGTCGGCGGCGAGCAAGCACTTGTTCTCGGAGGCATGCGGTCATGGGCAAATCAACGAAGGATTCGCCGGACTCGGCGAGCGAGACGGTCGACCCGCCGGCGTCCGGACGAGGGTCGAGACGTGACCACATCGTCGCGCTCGCCGCGCAGCTGTTCGCCGAGAAGGGTGTCGCCTCCACCACGGTGCGCGACATCGGATCGGCCGCCGGGATTCTCTCGGGCAGTCTCTACTACCACTTCGACTCCAAAGAGTCGATCGTCAAGGAGATCCTCCGCGACTACCTCTCGCGGATCATCGAGAGCTACGAGGTGGTGACCGCCGAGAACGACGATCCGCGGTCATGTCTGGAGGGGCTCATCCGAGTGTCGCTCGAAGCCATCGAGCGTGAGCGCCATGCGTGTGAGATCTACCACAACGACTACACGACGCTCCACGCGCTGCAGGACTTTCCCGAACTCGACGTTCTCACCACGCGGGTGCAGAAGGTGTGGATGGACACCATCGACAGGGGTGTCGAGAGCGGCGCCTTCCGCGATGACATCGATCCCAAGGTGTTCTATCGCCTGACGCGCGACGCGACCTGGCTCACGGTGAGGTGGAATCGCCCGCAGTTCGATGCTGCGTCGCACAGCCGAACCATCGCCGCGATCATGCTCGACGGGTTCGGCGCTGCCTGAGCCGGTCGGGTGACCTTGACTCCTGGCGTGTCTGCGACCAGAATTCTACCAAGCGCTCGCTTGAGCGCAGGATTCGAAGGCAGACATGGCAGACAAGGTCCTCACGGAAGACGATGTCGTCGCGGAGTTGCGTTCCGGCATGACCATCGGCATCGGTGGCTGGGCCAGTCGCCGCAAGCCGATGTCGATCATTCGGGCGATCGCTCGATCGTCACTGACCGATCTCACGATCGTCGCCTACGGCGGCGCCGACATCGGTCTGTTGGCGGCGACCGGGCAGTTGTCTCGGGCGGTCTACGGGTTCGTGTCGCTCGATTCGATCGTGCTCGACCCGCACTTCCGCGCCGCCCGCCAGGCGGGAGCCATCATCGACGAGCCCTTCGACGAAGGGCTGCTGATGTTGGGGCTGCAAGCCGCCGCGTGGCGAGTGCCGTACCTTCCGACGAGGGCGGGCTTGGGCACGGATCTGCTCGAGTTGAATCCTCGCCTCACGACGATCCAGGGGAATCCCTACGGGTCACCGGACGAGATCTTCGTCGCGGCCCCTGCGCTCGAACTCGACGCCGCGATCTGCCACCTCGACAGAGCAGATGAACGCGGGAACGCCTGCTTCCTCGGGCCCGACCTCTTCTTCGACGACATGTTCCTTCGCGCGGCCACCGGGCACCGGTACATCTCGGTCGAGCAGGTCATCCCGACCCGCGATCTCCTGGAGGAAGCCGGCACCGAACAGCGTCTCCGGGTCAGCCGCATGATGGTCGACGGTGTCGTCGAGCGTCCGGGTGGCGCCCACTTCACCGAGTGTCCACCGGACTACGGACGCGACGAGGCCTTCCAGCGGGAGTATGCGGCATCGGCGGCCTCACCCGAGGCGTGGCAGGCCTTCCGAAGGTCCTGGATCGACATCGACGAAGACGAGTACCAGAAGCGGGTGGCTGTCCGATGACCGATTCTCGTACGGCCTCGCTGCCCGACATCTGTGCGGTCGCCCTCGCAGAGTGCTTCCGGGGTGACGGTGAGATCGTTGCCAATCCGATTGGCCCGCTGCCGGTCATCGGCGGGCGCTTGGCGAGGGCGACGTTCGCTCCCGATCTCATGATGACCGACGGGGGTGCCCTCCTCATCGCCGACGATGCGGCGTTCGAATGGACCGAGGGACCCACGGTCGAGGCGTACAACCCGTACCGCTCGATGTTCGAGGTTTGCTGGGGAGGGAGGCGCCACGTCGTGATGGGCGCGGTGCAGCTCGATGCGCACGGAAACCAGAACCTGGCCGCGGTGGGGAGCGACTACGCCAGGCCCACGACGCAGTTCGTCGGCTTCCGCGGCGCCCCTGGCAACACCATCAACCATGCCACCAGCTACTGGATCCCGAATCACTCGACCCGCGTGTTCGTCGAAACGGTCGATGTCGTCACCGGGGTCGGTTGGCATGCGTTCGCCGACGACGACGCTGCCGGCCGTTTGGTCGACCTGCGTCGCGTGGTCACGAATCTCTGTGTGCTCGACTGGGACAGCCCGGATCGCCGCCTGCGTCTCCGGAGTCTCCACCCGGGTGTCACCGTGGATCAGGTCGTCGCGGCGACCGGCTTCGAATTGGTCGTCCCCGACGACGTGCCGATCACCCGTCTGCCGACAGCCGCGGAGCTCGACCTCCTCGAGGTCATCGATCCGACGGGCGTGCGAGCGAATCAGGTGCGCCAGTAGTCCCACGGCTGCCGGGGCAGCACGAACCGACCAAAAAGCGAGGGCAGATGCCACACAATCCCGTCACCGGAGACCGAGCCGACCGTGCGCTGCCCCCGTTGTCGCCGCGCGTGGAGGTGGCGCTTCTCGCGCGGGCCCTCTTTCGACAGGGGTACAACGATTTCAACACCGGCCACATGACGTATCGTCAACGCGACGACACGTTCCTGGTCCTCGACTCCGGGGTCGGTTGGAACGAGCAGCGACCGAGCGATGTGGTAAGCGTCGACGCAGACGGAAATCGCCTCGAGGGAGCAGGCGAGGTGACACCGGCGATCATCCTCCACCTCGAGTACCACAAGCTCCACGAGGACTGCATCTGGACGGTCCATCAGCACCCCGAGTACGCCACGATCTGGGCGGCGGCGGGTCGGATCCCCTCGGTCTACTCGCAGCGTGGCGCGTCCCTTCTCGAGGACATCGGTCTCTACGAGGAGTACGAGGGCGGGGTGGACGAGTGGCCGGCGGCGAATGCCGCGGCCCGCGCGATCGGGGAGAAGAAGGCGGTCTTGTTGCGCAACCACGGCGTGTTCGTGGCGGGGAGCGACGTCGCCCAGGTGTTCAGCCGCTGCGTCGCACTCGAGAACCGCTGCCGTGTGGCGTGGCGAGTCGAGGCCCTCGGAGGCGGCATGGAGATGCCCGAACCAGCGCAGCGCTCGTTGCTCGCCGTCAATCGCGACCGGTTCGGCTTTCGCAGTCCGGGCCTCTGGGAATGGGCAGTGCGCCAGGAACTGAGAGAGGACCCCACCCTCGAGGCCGAGGTCTCCGGACCTTCGCCAAGCGCACCTTCGTCAAGTCGAACTTAGCCAAGCGCTTGCTTGTCGGCCTGCTTTCTGTCACCATGCACAGGTGACGCTCACGATCAACGGTTTCGGCGACCTCCGCGATCACGCCGGACAGCATCTCGGCTACAGCGACTGGCTGGCGATCGACCAGTCGACGATCGATGGTTTCGCCGCCGCCACGGGCGATCACCAGTGGATTCACACCGACCCCGATCGCGCTCGCGTGGAGGGACCGTTCGGCGGAACGATCGCACACGGCTACCTGACCCTCTCGCTCATTCCCCGGTTGGCACCCCAGATCTATCGCGTCGAAGGCGTGGCGATGGCGATCAACTATGGGTTGGACAACGCACGTTTCCCGGCTCCGGTCCCGGCCGGGGGGCAGGTGCGAATGGGCGCCGAGCTCCGGGAGGCAACCCTGATCTCGCCGACGTCGATCCGCGTCCGGATGCTCTTCACGTTCGCGGTTCGGGATCCGGGCAGTGGGCATGAGTCAGTCAAACCGGCATGTGTGGCCGAGGTGCTCTTCCACTATTCCGCCTGAGCAAATGGCCCGGGTCCCCCTCGGGTCGACATGCCCCACCTCGATACCAGACCGCAACCAGCGGCTCGAGCGAAAGGAATGTGCAACATGGGAACACTCGACGGACGGGTGATGATCATCACCGGTGCAGCTCGCGGCATGGGCCGCGAGCACGCCTTGCTGTGCGCAGCCGAGGGCGCGCATGTGGTCGTCAATGATCTCGGGTGCGGTGCCGACGGACAGGGCGTCGACCCGACGTTGGCGGCGGCCGTGGTCGAGGAGATCGAGGCATCGGGTGGCGTCGCGATCGCGAACACCGACGACGTCGCCACCATGGGCGGAGCGGCGAACCTCGTCCAGCAGGCCGTCGACGTGTTCGGCGACGTCCACGTGTTGGTCAACAACGCCGGGGTGCTGCGGGACCGGATGTTCGTCAACATGAGCGAAGACGATTGGGATGTCGCGATCCGCGGCCATCTCAAGTCCGTCTTCTGCCCCACACGTGCCGCGAGCGAACGTTGGCGCACCCGCTCGAAGGCCGGCGACCAGGTCGCCGCATCCGTGATCTCGATGTCGTCCACATCGGGGCTTCTGGGTGCGGTCGGCCAGTCGAACTATGGCGCGGCCAAGGCTGGGATCGCAGCGCTCACGGTCATCCTCGCCGAGGAACTCGGTCGGTACGGGGTGCGGGTGAACGCCCTCACGCCCGTGGCTCGTACCCGTATGACCGAGGGGGCGCCCGGTATCGCCGACATGGTGCGCGTGCCCGAGGACCCGTCGGCGTTCGACATCTATCACCCTGGCAACGTCGCGCCCTTCGTCGCGTGGCTCGCGACCGAGGCCTGTCCGGTCACGGGCGAGGTGTACTACGTCAAGGGCGGCCAGGTCGGGCAGTATTCGGGCTGGGAGTACACGACCGTTCTCGAACGCGACGCACGCTGGAACGTCGCCGAGCTCGCCGCGGCGATGGCAGCTCCGGACCACTCGAGCTGACCAACCGTCGATCCCACACCCAAGCCACGCGATTGGCACCGCGGTCGGTCATTCGAACTGCAAACCGATCTGGCGCGCCCGGTCCAGCGCGTCGGCGCCCCAGTCGGGCGTGCGAGGGCCGGGTTCGTATCGGGCCCACCTGACCGTCCCCGAGTAGGGAAACGCGCCGTAGCGGTCGCGGAGGCTCTGGAGCACGGGAGAGCGTCGGTCGATACCCACGTCGATACCCTCGAGTGGGGCCACGCCGGGTCCGATCATCGTTGTCGTCAGCTGCTCCACCCATGCGTGATCGTCGAGCGCCAGCGTGAGCTCCCACCTGCCGGGCGCCGGCACGACAGCGTCCAGACGCACACGGTGATCCCCGTCGGAGACCCGGGGACCGCGGTGGATGGTCACCCTTCCGTAGGCATTGTGGCCATAGAGGACGAAGCCGTCCTCGACATAGAGGATGTAGCCACCGCCCTGCCCGCCATGGGCGAGTAGCACACCCGCGTCGCCACATTCGTGGCGGAACGAGACCGCGATGGAGAAGTCACGTTGCTCGATCAACTGACGGCTCCGCCACCGCTCCAGCGTCGGGGTCCCCCCGGTGATCTCGAGCGGCTCACTGAACGTGCTGTTGCCGGGTGGGCCCAGCCGCCGCATCACTCCCGACCCCTCGTCCATCGGAAAGACGCGGTTTCTCCACGCGAGGTCTTCCCATGCCGCAACCAGCTCGGCGAGACGTTCGGGGTGCGATGAGGCGAGGTCTCGCGTCTGCGCCGGGTCGGCCTCCACGTCGAAGAGCTCCCATGCCTCCGCGGAGAACGCGACATCCGGGCGATGCAACGTCACCGCTTCCCAGCCGTCGCGGTAGATGCCTCGATGTCCTCCGATCTCGTAGTACTGCTCCTGTCTCGTCGCCGGCGCGATGGGATTCCGGAGGATCGGCGCGAAGCTGATCCCGCTCATAGACCGAGCGGGCACACCCTCGCGGTGAGCGGGCAGTTCCAGACCGATCTCGTCGACGAGGCTCGGCAGGACGTCGGCGATGTGGGTGTACTGCCGACGCAGCACGCCCGGTTCTCGGACCATCGGCCCCGACATGATGAACGGCACTGCATGGCCGCCGGCGTGGGTGTGAGCCTTGTAGAGCCGGTACGGGGTGTTCGACACCATCGCCCATCCCGTCGGGTAGCACGGCATCGTGGACGGTCCGCCGATTGCATCCAGGGCCACCTCGTCATCCGCTTCGTGGTGGTCCTCATCGATTCCGAGGTAGTGCAGGACCGTTTCGAGGTACTGGTCCGTCCCGTCGGTCCCACCCGTCTTCGCCCCGCCGTTGTCGGAGCAGAAGACGATGATCGTTTCGTCAGCGATACCCAGTTCGTCGAGCGTGGCCATGAGCTGCCCCACGCTGTCGTCGATCGACGAGACCATCGCCGCGTACGTCTCCATGTACCGGCTGTATCGGAGCTGCTGAGCCCGCGTCAGCTCGGTCCATGGTTGGACCGAGAGACCCGGTTCGGCGTTACGATCCGACAGACGGGTGTGGGGCGGGACCACCCCCATGTCGACCTGCCGTGCGAATCGTCTCTCGCGCACGACGTCCCACCCGTCGTCGTAGCGCCCGCGATGCCTCTCGATCTCGGCGCTCTTCGCGTGGAGTGGCGCGTGCACGGCCGCGTGCGCGTAGTACATGAAGAAGGGCTTGTGCGGATTCGCGCTCTTGAGCTCGCGGATCATGGCGATGCCCTGCGATGTGAGATCGTCGGTGAGGTAGTACGAATCGTCGTAGGCGTCGACCTCGACCACATGGTTGTCCGACATCAGCGAGTGCGGCGCATGGGCGTTGGTGAACCCATCGAGAAAGCCGTAGAAGCGGTCGAACCCTCGCCGGAGCGGCCACGAGCGATTGGATCCCCCGGCATTGAGATCGCTCTCCTTGGTCAGATGCCACTTCCCGAGCGCGAATGTCGCGTACCCGTTCGCCCGGAAGATCTCCGCGGCGCTGAGGGCGTCGTCGGGGAGCTCGGCCGCGTATCCGGGGAAGCCCGGATCGGCGATGTTGATGTAGCCGCATCCGGCTTCGTGGGGGTTCAGCCCGGTGAGAAGCGCGGCCCGGGACGGTCCGCACAGCGGCGTGGAGTGGAAGTCGGTGAGGCGGAATCCGCGTTGGGCGAGCGCGTTCAGATTGGGCGTCTCGATCTCGCTCCCGTAGCACTCCAGATCGGAGAAGCCGAGATCGTCGGCGAGCATCACGATGACGTTCGGCGCGCCCGCGGGCGGAGACGGGCGTTCGGGCCATGACGGTTCGGACGCGGCGAAGGTCGTCCGGACGGTGCCGTCGAATCCGGGATAGTGCCGGCGCTGTCGTTCCGTCGCACCCGGATCGGGTCTGCGTTTCGATGACATGGGGATCTCCTGCACTACGGGTTCGGGGTACCGGGTCCGGTGGCTCCTGCGGTCCTGGGAGGGCGCTCAGCCACCCAGTTCGCCATATGCCGTGGCGACCGCGACCGCGGCCGAAAGCGGTTCGATGTCGGCAAGCGGCAGGATCTTCACCACGGGCACCGTGACACCCTGCTCGACATAGCGATGCACCTGCTCTGCGCACGCCGAAGGGGTTCCGTGCACGACGAGGTGATCGACGACGTCGTCGGGCACGGCGCTCGTGGCCGCCGCTCGGTCGCGGTCGTTCCACGCGTCCCACATGGGCGCGAGCAGCTCGCCTCGGCCCATCCAACGTTGACTGGCCGCGTACGCGGGCACCGTGAGATAGCGCGCCAACAACGGTTTCGCGGATGATCGGACGGTCGCGGCGTCGCTCGAGGGGCACACGAAGATCCTCGTGATCAGGTCGAGGTCGGCGCCGGGACGTTGCTGCTCAAGGTGCGCGCGCACGAGGGCGACATCGTCGGCGCCGAGCCAGTTCAGCACCACGCCATCGGCACATCGAGCGGCGGCGGACAGCATCGCGGGACCGAGTGCCGCCACGGCAAGCGACGGCATCGCCGCAGGCGGACGTTCCAGCGCAAAGCGGTCGACTTCGAAGGTCCTGTACTCGCTGGCGACCCGTTCACCGCTCAACGTCGCGCGGAGAAACGACACCGAGTCGGTGACGCGGTGGAGCGGGTTCTCGTAGGGGCGGTCGTTCCATCCGGCGGACATGGCCTTCGACGATGCGCCGATCCCGATCGTGACGCGACCGGGCGCGGCTTCGGCCAGCGAGGCAGCGTTCATGGCCAGCAAGGCCGGGCCTCGACTGAACACCGAGGCGATCGCTGAACCGAGGTGGAGCTCAGGAGCAACCAGCGCCGCGGCCATCAGCGGTCCGAACGCGTCGGTTCGAGCGGTCTCGGCGGTCCACAGGTCCGTGTAGCCGGCGTCGCGCAAGGCGAGGAAGATGGCGCCGTGCTCGGCGAGCGGAGCCTCGAACGGGATCGTGATGCCGAGCCTCATCAGGCGAGTTGCGCGGAGACTCCGGCTCCGACCTCGAGTGTCGCACCGCTGATGTGTCCCGGATCGGTGACGAGGAACATGACGGCGCGTGTGTACGCCTCCGGTTCCAGCCACGGCAGCTCCATCGGGTTCAGCGAGGCGAATCGGGGCCGCACGTCGTCGATGGTCGGGTTGTCGACGTCGGGACAGAAGAGCCGATAGTTCGTGTCGTTGTGGAGCATTGGCGTGTTGGCCGACGTCGGGCACATGGCATTCACGGTGATCCCCATCGTCGCCACTTCGAGCGCGGCGGACTTGACCATGCCGATCACGCCGAACTTCGAGGCGGAGTAGTGCGAGAGGTTGGCATTTCCATGGCGTCCCGTCATCGACGAGGTGACCACAACTCGCCCGTATCCCGTTCGTTTCATGTGAGGGAGCACGGCGCGAAGGCACTTGAACGTCCCGGTGAGGTTGACGTCGATCATGTCGTCCCACTGAGCGTCGGTGAGCTGCTCGAGTGGGCCCGTCCCGCAGATGGCCGCGTTGGCGACCAGGATGTCGACCGACCCGTAGTCTTCGACGGCTCGATCGGTCAGGGCCTGCACCTGCTCGGTCGATCGGATGTCGGTGGTGACCGCCAATGCGTCGCCACCCGAAGCGGTGATCATGCGAACGGTCTCCTGGAGCTCGTCCGGGGTCGACATCGGAAATTCGACGGACTCGATCTGTGCGGCGATGTCGCATGCCACGACCCGTGCGCCCTCTGCGGCCAGGGCCAAGGCGTGTGACCGCCCCTGTCCCCGGGCGGCGCCGGTCACGATCGCCACCTTTCCGTCCAGCTGTCCCATCGTTGTCTCCGTTCGCTTGTCGCCTGCCGTGCCCCTGTCGCGGGTGTGTGACCAACCGCTTGCTTGGTATACTAGTCGATCGGGCCCGCACCGTCGATTCGAGAAGGCCGCAGAACGAATGGCCGCACAGCGTTGGAGTCTCGCCGAATGGATCTGACCGAACCGGAGCTGGACGCTGCGCCGTTGGTGGCGTGGTTGGCCGAGCGGGGGATCGCGCTGACAGGAGAGACATGCGTGCGGCGACTGGTGGGAGGACGGTCCAATCTCACCTTCGCCCTGCGCGACGCGACGGGTTTCGAGGTCGTCGTCCGCCGCCCGCCTCTCGGCAAGTTGCTCGCCACGGCGCACGACACACTGCGCGAGGCGCGCATCATCGATGCGGTCGGTGCCGCGGGAATTCCGGTTCCACGGGTGCTGGCCACCTGCGATGATCCGGTGCGCTTCGACGCCCCGTTCGCGGTCTTCGAGATGGTCGACGGCGTCGTGGTGCGCGACATCCCGTCGGCCGTATCGGCGCCCGCGGCACTCTCGGCGCACAGCGGTCCTGCGCTGGTCGATGCTCTCGCGATGTTGCACGGCGAGCAGGTCGCAGCCCTCGGTCTGGACGACCTCGAGCGGCCGGGAAGCTATGTGGAGCGCCAGCTCAGACGCTGGTCCGCACAGTGGCAGGCGACGCGATCGGAGGAATCACCGCTCCTCGAGACGACGCACCGAGTCCTTGTCGACAGGGCGCCCCGGCAACAGGCCGCCGCGTTGGTCCACGGCGATCCGAAGCTCGACAACTGCATCTTCAGCAACGAAGGAGAACTCCGAGCCCTGGTGGACTGGGAGCTGTCGACGGTTGGCGACCCCCTGGCCGATTTCGCGCTGTTCCTGGCCTACTGGGCCGAACCGGGTGACGACGAGCACGCGCTGCAGTCCCCACCGAGCGTCTGCGACGGGTTCGCCCGCCGCGCCGAGTTGATCGAGCGCTACGCAGCTCAGTCAGCCCTGGATCTCGAAGCCCTCCCGTACTACCTCGCCTTCTCGTACTGGAAGCTCGCCTGTGTGGTTTCGGGCGTTCACGCTCGGCTGGCGAGCGGGTCGCTGGGCGCCGCGACGGAGAACGTCACCGCCTACGCCCGGCAGGTGGAGCGTCTCACCCAGCTGTCCCATGACGCACTGACGGCCCTCTAGCGGGCCAAGGAGAACCAACAATGCACGAACGTCTCGATTCGTCCGCCGGCCCGGCGCCTGATCGCCGGCTCCGGACCCCGATCTGCGACCTGCTCGGCATCGAGCTGCCCATCGTCCAGACGGGCATGGGGTGGGTGTCGGGCGCTCGACTCACTGCGGCGACATCGGACGCCGGCGGTCTCGGCATCCTCGCCTCGGGCACCATGTCGTTTCCCGAGCTCGAAACGGCCATCAACGAGGTCCGAGAACGAACAGACCGGCCGTTCGGAGTGAACATCCGGTCGAACCACGAGGACGTCGAGCGGGTGGTACGCCTTCTCATCCGCGAGGGGGTCGCGGTCGCAAGCTTCGCCCACTCACCGAACGAGCGACTGATCAAGTCGCTGCGGGACGGCGGAGTGCGGACCATGCCCACCGTCGCGGCCCGACGGCACGCCGAGAAGGTGGCCGCGTGGGGAGTCGATGCGGTGATCGCACAAGGTCACGAGGGCGGCGGCCACACCGGAGCGATCTCGACGTCGCTTCTCGTGCCCGAGATCGTCGACACGATCGACGTCCCGGTACTCGCGGCTGGTGGATTCCGTGATGGGCGAGGGCTCGTCGCCGCATTGGCATGGGGAGCGGCGGGGATTGCCATGGGAACGCGCTTCCTGCTCACCCAGGAGAGCACCGTGCCCGACCTCGTCAAGCAGGAGTACCTCGCCGCCGCGTCGGTCGACACGGTCGTGACGAAGGCGGTCGACGGTCTGCCGCAACGAGTGATCCGAACGCCGCTCGTCGATCGCCTTGAACGGAGTCGGGGGCCGGTGCGCCTGGCGCGGGCTATCGGCAATGTGGTCCGGCTGCATCACCTGACAACGGCTTCGTACCGAGCGCTCGCGAAGGAGGGGGTGGCACTGCGGCGGGGCCAGAGCCTGACGATGGCCCAGCTCGCCATGGCCGCGAACGCGCCGCTCCTCACGAGATCCGCGTTGGTCGACGGACACCTCGAGTCAGGGATCCTTCCGACGGGCCAGGTCGCCGGTGTGATCGACGACATCCCCACGGTTCGAGAACTCCTGGGCCGGCTGCATGGCGAGGCGCTGGCGGCAATCGACCGGCTCGACTCAGCCACGCGACCGGCCTGAGGGCGACGGCTCCGACAATCCGGCCGTTCCTCGCCGCCGTGATCAGACGCGGCCCTCGGGCTCCACTCCCATGAGCATGCCGCCAGCTGCGTCGTAGGTCGGGCCCGGAACGAAGATCACATGGTTCAGGCCGGCGTGCATGCTTCGCCAGAAGGCCTGGAGCGGATTGTCCAGTCTGATCGCGTTGCCGCCGCAACGCGAGAACGCTTCGTCGGCCGCCGCGGCCGCGCGCCACGCCGCTCGGACCTGATCGCGTCGGGCCGCTACCGCCTGCTCGGTCGTCACCGTGTGTCCGTTCTGCAGGGCCTCGTACATCTCGCCGACATTGTGAAGAATCTGAACTCTCGCGCTCCGGATGTCCGACGCGGCCTCCGCGATCGCGGTGCGGCTGTACGAGTCCGAGACCTGGGCGGCGCCGGTGATGCTGACGCGACCCTTCTGGTACTCGAGCGCGCAGCGAAGTACACCCTCGGCGATTCCGATCAGGCCCGCCGAGACCGAGTTGGGGAACATGGCGGACCATGGGAGCCGATAGAGCGGCTCGGAACGGCCGGCCCTGGCCGCTGCCTCGGCGCTCGCGATCATCTCGAAGTCGATCGTGCGGTAATCCGGCACGAACGCCCCCTTGATGACGACATCCTTGCTACCGGTACCGGAAAGCCCCATGACGTTCCACGAGTCGTCGAGGATCTCGTAGTCGGATCGTGGAACCACGATGTGGAGGAATGTCCGGGGCTTGGCCGGCACACCGTCGCTGTCGCCGACCAAGGCGCCGAGGACAACCCAGGAGCAGTGGTCCGTCCCGGACGAGAACTTCCAACGACCGTTCACCACGTAGCCGCCGTCGACCGGCTCGGCGATACCCGTCGGCGCGTAGGGTGAGGCCACCCACGTGTCCGGATCGTCTGCCCAGATGTCCTCCTGCACACGCTCGTCCATCAGTGCAAGCCCCCACGGATGGATGCCGACGACGCCGGCGACCCAACCCGACGACGGGCAGTACCTCCCCGTATCCATGACGGCGCTGAGGAAGTCGCGCGGATCGGCCTCGTAGCCACCGAACTCCTTGCGTTGCAGGAGCCGGACGACCCCGATGTCCCTGAGCCGCTTGGCCGACTCGTCGGGGAGGCGACCGAGCTGGTCGGCCTCTGCTTGATGTTCGATGAAGAAGCCCTGTTCGGCCTCGATCTTCTCGGCGACATCGTGAGGCACGCTCAATCTCCTGAATCTCGATCGCGGGTTCGTCCCGGCCGACCAGCCTGCGGGTAGGGCAGGCGGTACACCGAACGAGGTCAACGGTAAACGGCGCCTCCGTGCAAGGTCACGTTGTCTTCTCATTCAGTGAGATCCGTGCCGCTGCGAGCGGGCCCCGACCCCGGGCGGGTTCCGCAGCCGCTCATCGCCGACCTCGATGACGGCCCGAGGGCGATCCGTCCCGCTCTGTGGTATCGCTTCCTGACGCAGGGTCGGCGCGCGCCTACCGTGCACAGGTATCCGGTGCCCGGGAGGCCTCCATGTCCAATCTGTCGCTCGGCTACATCCGTGTGCGAACCCCGAACCTCGACGCCTGGGACACCTTCGGCGCGGAGGTGCTCGGGTTCATGCCGACCGGCGGCCCCGACGAGGCCAGCCGCTACTTCCGCTGGGACGATCACCCCTATCGGCTCCATCTGGAGCCCGGCGACGAGCCGGAACTCGCCGCGATCGGCTGGGAGGCGGCGGACGACCTCGCCCTCGATGCGCTGGTCGACACGCTCGAGGCGAGTGGTATCAACGTCACCCGCGGAACGGACGAGGAGGCGGCGGCCCGGCTCGTCACCGGCTTCGCCTCGTTCACCGATCCGGCCGGCGCGCCGGTCGAGATCTTCTGCGGTCCGGTCTTCGACCACGAGCGGGTGATCACCCCGCTCGTCTCCGGCTTCGTCACCGGTGAGATGGGCTTCGGTCATGTGGTCACGTCCGTGGAGAACCTTCAGGACGCGGTCGACTTCTACCGCGGGCATCTCGGATTCCACCTGCGCAACACCTGGGACATCGGCATCATGGAGATGGCCTTTCTCAGCCCCAACCCGCGGCACCACAGCCTCGCGTTCGGCGCCGGCATGCCCGGCTCGGACCGCCTGCGCCACTTCATGGTCGAGGCGGCGACGATCGACGATGTCGGCTACGCCCAGGACCGCTGCATCGACGCCGGCGTGCCGGTCATCATGGGCCTCGGACGGCACACGAACGACCACATGCTCTCGTTCTACTGCAAGAGCCCCGATGGGTTCCTTGTGGAGTTCGGCTGGGGCGGACTGCAGGTCGACGACCCGGCCGATCTGCCGATGCATCAGATCACCAAGCCCAGTATCTGGGGCCACCGGCCGATCCTGACCAACCGTGACGCCGGCTGACGGCACCGCCGACCCGACGCTAAGCGGCCGGATCGATCACCTCATCGGCGACTCCGAGCCGGCGTGGCCCGAACCGGTCGTGCCGCCGACACCGGGCCCCAACGTGGTCGTCGTGCTGCTCGACGATCTGGGCTTCAGCGACATCGGGCCCTACGGGTCGGAGATCCCGACTCCCAACCTCGACCGGCTCGCCGACGCCGGGGTCTGCTTCGCGAACTACCACACGAGCCCGTTGTGCTCGCCGTCTCGCGCCGCGTTGCTGACCGGACGCAACCCGCACCGCGCCGGGTTCGGCGGCGTGGCCAACTTCGACCCCGGCTTCCCGGGTTGGACGATGGAGCTCGGAGCGGACGTCCCCACGCTTCCCGGTGTCCTGCGCGACTCGGGCTACGCCACCTACGCCGTCGGCAAGTGGCACCTCACCCGTGACGCGGCGATGCACGACGGCGCATCGCGCCATTCATGGCCACTCCAGTGCGGGTTCGATCGCTTCTACGGAATCCTCGAGGGCTGGACCAACCTGCACCATCCCCACCGGCTGGTGCGTGACAACTCGCCCGTCGACGTCGACGAGTATCCGGAGGGCTACTACTTCACCGACGACATCACCGACGAGGCGATCTCCTATCTGAAGGCGCTGCGCGCCCACGAGGCCGAGCGACCGTTCTTCCTTTACCTCGCCCACGGCGCGGTGCACGGCCCACTGCATGCCAAGCCCGAGGACATGGCGCGCCATCGCGGCAACTACGACGTCGGGTGGGACGTCGTGCGCGAACGCCGTTTCGCCCGCCAGCTCGAGCGCGGGTTGTTCCCCGACGGCACGGCGATGGCGCCGCGCAACCACGAACCCGGCCACGAGGTCGAGCCGTGGGACGACCACAGCGCCGACGAACACGCCCGGTTCGCGCGCTACATGGAGACCTACGCGGCGATGGTCGACAACGTCGACCAGAACCTGGGGCGCCTCCTGGACTCCATCGAAGCGCTCGGCGACGCCGACAACACGGTCGTCATCTTCACGTCGGACAACGGCGCCACCGAAGAGGGCGGGCCGACCGGCTCCCGCAGCTACTTCAAGCAGTTCGGCGGGGTCGGGGCGATGACCGGTTGGGAGCTCGACACGCCCCGCGACCCCGATCTCATCGGCGGCCCCCGGGTGCTCGCCCACTACCCACGCGGCTGGGGGATGGCGTCCAACACGCCGTTCCGCCTCTACAAGCGGTCGACCCATGCCGGTGGTGTGCGGGTGCCCATGGTCGTCTCGTGGCCCGGCGGTGTGCCGGCCGAGGAGCGCGGCGCCGTACGACCCCAGTACCAGTACGTCACCGATCTCTTCGGCACGGTGCTGGACCTCGTCGGCGCCACACCGGTCGACGGCCAGGACGGCGCCAGCTTCGCGACCGCCGTCACCGCGGGCTCGACGGCGAGCACGCACCTCGAGCAGTACAGCGAATGCTTCGGCAATCGCAGCTTCTATCGCGACGGGTGGAAACTCGTTGCCAACCATCGCCGCGGCGCGCCCTACGACGACGAGGAGTGGGAGCTCTACGACATCGACGCGGACCCGACGGAGACGAACGATCTCGCCGCCACGCAGCCCGAGCGGATGCGCGAGCTGGCCGCCGCATGGGAGGTGGCTGCCTGGGACAACCAGGTGTTCCCCCTCGACGACGGCACCGGTCTGCTCCAGGTCCTCCGTCGCCCGGATGACGCCCGGTTCCACGAGCCGGTGCGCATCCTCCCGGGCACCCCCACGCTCGAGCGCTACCGATCGCAGCGCCTCATCGCCTTCCGCAGCTTCGCGGTGGAGGTCGAGCTCGACCATGGCGCCGACGACGCCGGCGTGCTCGTCGCCCACGGGGACCAGGGCGGGGGCTACTCCCTCTACCTCGAGGACGGCACGCTCACGTTCGCCTACAACCACTACGGCGACGTCTCCCTCGTGCCGGCCGGACGACTCGCCGCGGGTGCCCACACCGTCACCCTCGAGGCCGCGGCCACCGGGCGTTTCCAGTGGGACTTCACCGTGAGAGTGGACGGCCACGAGGTGGCGACCCTGCCGGAGACCCCGATCCTGCTCGGCTTCGCGCCGTTCCAGGGAATCGACGTCGGCATCGACCGACGCTCACCTGTCGTGTGGGAGCTCTTCGAACGCCACGGTTCGTTCCCCTACAGCGGTGAGCTCCAGGCCGTCACGTATCGCCCAGGACCGCCAGCCGACTACGACCCCGAGCAGCTCGTCGAAGCGCTCCGCGCCGCGGGGCGCGCCGGACAATAGGAGCCCGAAGTGATCGAAGTCCTCCC
>BQJV01000010.1 GCA_021604885.1 Acidimicrobiales bacterium | reverse complement strand
CGCCACCACCCGAGCACCCGACATCGCCGCCATCCTCGAGGCCACCAACCGCCCACTCGCTCAGCTAGAAGCCACTACTGACGCCATCTCTCGCCAAGCAGCCACCATCGTCACCGCACGCATCACCCGGCTGGCCACCGTTGACCCGTCGCCAACACTGGAGGCAGCCCTCGGCCCGCGACACGACCACCCCGACCCGGCCCTGTGGGATGACGCCGCCACCCGCCACGCCCTCTACCGGGCGCGCTGGGATCCCGACTACGCCAGCACACTCCTGTCCCACCCGCCCACAGCAGGGGCGCCAGCCTCGCAGCGAGCCGACCACGACGACACCCGTCGCGCGCTCCTCGACGCTCAAGCAGCGCACCTCGCCGACATCCGCACCAGTGAGCTGGCAGGACGACGCAACGAACTCGTCGCCCAAGCCCACCAAAAACCCGCACCCGACGCCCGACTCCTCCGCCACGACTACAAACTTGCGGTTTACACGCACCGCCGTAGCGAGATCGACCTCGCAACCGCCCGCGCAGAAGTTCAGGCGGCCAGCACACCCCGGTCGCGACGACACGACCCCGACCGATTCGAGCTCGCCCGCCGACGCCTCACAGACGCCGAACGACAACACGCCACGAGCCGAGAGCGACTCGCCTCCCTCGAACACCTCGCCAGCTCCAGTGCCCGAACTCCCGAAGCACTCGCGACCATCCGCCACCAGATCGCTGTCACCGACACGGCCCTCGAGCCCCGCATCCGAGCCGCCGTCGAGAACCCCGCTCCCTACCTCATCGAGGCCCTCGACGAGCACCCCGGCAGCAACCCGTTGTGGGACCACCGGGCAACGATCATCGAGACCTTCCGCCATGCCGCGCTCGGCAAGACACCAGCCGACGGGCCACTCAGCCAGCTCAACCCAGCACTGGGACCCGAACCCGGCCAGGCACCGCTTCGCGCCGCATGGCTCGAAGCAGCTCAAGCGCTCCAACCCACGCTGAGCACACACCTCGCCCAAGATCGCTAGTACCCCGTCGCTTCACTTCGGGCCACCCTGTATTCCCCCGGGATCGGTAGAGGTTCAAGAACAGTCGAAATAGATCAGCCAGCCGTGCCAAGGTCGCGAGTCAGGAACCCGGGCAAATCCCGCACCATCGACTCGACCCGCTCGGCCTCGACCTTGTCCCAGTTGCCGTGGTCGGCGTCATTGCGGATGTCGATCCAAACTTTGACCTGCTTGAAGACAAGCGGTCCGTAGACCCTTTGGTCGAGGGCGATCTGGTTCATCGATTCGAGGTTGCCCGTGGCCTTGACTCCCCGCGCGGTCAGCTCTCGGCGAAGGCTGTCCTCCAACACAGCGCCGGCCAGCGACGCCGCAGCGTGGTGGTAGCCGGCGCCAAGGAGATGGTCGGCCATGTCTAGGAAGTCGGTGAAGACCTCAGCGGCGATAAGGCTCCGGAAGTCGGAGAGGTAACCGTTGGCCACGTCCTCCCGGATCGCCTGGAGGACGCCGACGCCGCTCTCGCGCTGGTCCGCCTGCGGGTCCTGATTGTCATTCGTGATCGTGGGCTCGGTAACTCGTTCAAGTTCGAGTAGGTAGGTGTGACCGTCGCGGAGGATTGATCGAGCGAAGGCAAGGCTCTGCGAGCGCCACTCGGCATACGGCCGGGGTTCCACGCGCCGCTCTCCGCTCGTCCACTGCTCACCCGCGGGGCGCAAGGGGACGGCCTCGCCCTTGGCGATGAGGGCGTCGAGTTGATCAAGGGCCCGCTGGTCATCCATGCCGACCATGTTCGCACAGCACCTAGCCCCGCGATGCCGACGTAGCGCGTCGGGCGACGGTCCCCTTCCTCTACCGACCGTGACGGCCTTCGGGGCTCTTACGTGCCAACGCGGTCGGCGGCGGGTCCGATCTGGAATCAGTGGCTGTGACGTTGGACGGCCAGGGGTGCAAGCCCCGAGTGGGCTCCGGCGAACTGCCTCCATGGGACGCAGCCCTTGACGAGACGAGATGCCGGAGCACCTCTATCGGCGGTGTCGCGTCGTGCTCGAGCGCCGCTTTCAGCTCGTCGTCCAAGACGATCTCCGGCTTCGGTTCCGCGCCTGCAGCAATACGAGCCAGCCGAGCGTCGTCGCCGATCCATCTGCCTTGGATGTGTGCGGGCGGGTGGGTGGCATGGAAGAGGATCGCGTGGCCGGGTTCGGCCTGCCGGAGCACCTCGGCTGGCAGCAGCGGTCGATGCACAGTGCTGTCGCCGACACCGCGCCTGTACCCGCCGAAGTGGGCGTCGGCGTTCGCCGTCCGCTGGGTGACCTCCTCTTCTCCACCGAGGTAGGTGACATACCGCAGCGTCGAGGTGTCCGACGCGCCGGCGAAGAAGATCTTGGTGGCGTGGTTGGTGAGCATCGGGTCGGCCTGGTTCTGGTAGGTGGCGTCGATCTGTGCCTTCGACTGCCACACCGTGACGAGTTGCACCCCGATCCCCGAACACGTCGAAGCGACCTCAGGCAACCACCGAAGTGGTGTGTTGCCGGCCTCGTCGATGATGCACAGCAGCCCAGGGAGCCGCTTGCCGTATCGGTTGGCGACGTCGTAGGCCTGGTCCCGCAACAGCGCTCCGAGGAGACCGCCGAACACGACCGAGTACCTCGACGCGTCCTTGAGCGGTGTGCATACGTAGAGGGTGTTGGCGCCCTCGAGCACCTGGCGGAGGTCGGCAACTGGACCAACGGCGGGCGAGGAGGCGTAGGAGATGTTCGGATCCTCCCAGGGCTGCACGAGGGTCTGGGACGTCGAGTAGATGTCGGAACGGGTGCGGTGGTCGAGGCGGAAGAATCCGTCGAACTGATCGAGGGTGTGCTTGGCCTGGATCGCGACCCGCTCCTCGCCCGTAGCCGCGTAGTGGCGCAGGATCGTTCGGATCTCACCAAACTGGTCAGGGTCAACCTGCGGGGCGCCGTTCCCGCCGGGACCACCCGTTGGTGGCTGGGGGTTGCCGTCCTGAGATGAGAGCCACCGTACGACGTCGGCCATGGTGAGGTCGGGGTCGTGCGCGGCTGCGAACAGCATTGGCCACAGCAGCGCTTGGCCCTTCGAGGTCCAGTAGCTGCCGTTGGTGACACCGTCCTTGGGCGCGGCGTCGAGAAGCGCTGTCGAGATCTCGATCGCGCCGGACACCGTGCGGGCGGCGTGCAGGGGCGACCATCCAACCCGCTTCACGCCATCGGGGAGGCGAGGGATGGTCCGCATCGGGTCGAACACGTAGACATCACCGAGCTGCCGGCGGCGGGCGATGGTCTCGTCGAATAGATCGTTCTTGACCGATGACAGCAGCGCCGGTCCATTCCAGTCGAGGATGCCGGCCACCACTGCGCTGGTCTTCCCGGACTGAGATGGGCCGATCATGGCTACCGCAGTGCGGCGGCCGACGCGCTTGTTGGGTCGGCGCCGCTTGCTCGGCTGGCCGTTCTCGGTTGCGAGCAGCGTGCGCTGGTCGAGGCACCCGAACACGAAGCGGCCGACCTCAGGCCCGGCCACAATCAGCGGCGTTAGGTCGGCGCGAGCGGCGAGCCGAGCCCCCACCTGCACGCCGAGGCGAGTCCGCTGCTTGGTACCGATCGACGACGAGAACAGCTTGAGCCACATCCACACCGCCCCCGCCAGCTCAACCACCCCGACAAGCGCGGTGGACGCCCAATACAGCAAGGGTCCGGGCAGGTGCCCGCTGACCGCCGGGTCGCTCCACGCACCGGCCGGCTGAACAGCGTTGTCCGGAAGTCGGATCGCTGCGCTCATCGCATCACCCAGGCCGGCGCGCACGAAGTGCCCGGTCGACAACAACGAAGCAACCTGAGCACCGCTCCACACGACTGCGCACAGGACCCCGACCACGACGATCAACGCAACGACAGCTTCGTCCCCTCCCAGCGGCGCCGACCGGGAACGTTCGGTCATGACGCGAGGAGGTCGATCAGGCGGTGCTCGGCACGAAGCCGACGCTGAGCAACCGCCCGAGGCGAGATCCCGAGGTCCGGAGCGAGCTCGGCGGTCGTGTAGCCCTCGACGTCCATCAGCCAAAGCAACCGCACCTCATCCGTCGACACGACCCCGGCGCCGCAGGCTCGGACAAGGACGTCGAGCAGCGCCGTCCCAGGAGAGACCCCGCCATTCTCCGGCGACGCGGTAGCCCACATCTCATCGAGGACGGTCGTGGACCGCAGCCAGGCCTCGATCGCACGGGTCTCCCTCACCAACGTCCGATGGACCCGGCGCAGCATCGATGAGATCGGCCATGCTCGCCGGGTGCCCGCAGCGTGCCGGACAGCTTCGACACCAGCGATCACGACCAGCTGGTCCATCTCGCCGTCGCGAAGCATGTCGGGAGCAACTCGACGTGCCCATGACACCAACCATCCCATCTCGCCTGCCAGGCCGGGGACAATCACCTGGAGCACCGTGCGGGCTGCAAGTTCATCGCTCCGGCTGACCACTTCGAGCAGGGCCCACACCATCTCGGTCGACTCGTCGAGCTCAGCTCCGTCGACCCGCTGGAGGAGGTTCGGTAGGTCGACGACGCCCCGCAGCGGCGGCTGGTCGACCTGCCAGCGGCGAAGCCGCCGACGGGTCGACGGGCACTCGACGAGTTGCTCCCACTCGGTGTCAAGCAACCCCAGAAGATCCACACGTTCGGCCATGACCGAACCGTGCGAAACCCACCTCCCGGACTACCTACGGCTCCTCCTACCGGCCCGGCTACCACTTCGGGATTCCGGCGAACAAACTGGTCAGCGACCTACCGGTCCACCTACTTCGTTGGTATCTGCGACCTGAAACCCGACTCGCTGTCTCGAGACGGAGTGCGGAACTACTAGTCCGATCAACGCCAGGAATTCCGGCGAAATCTCGCCGCGGCTCCCGCGACTCGGGCGGTCAGCGGGCGAATTGCCGCTGGGCGCTGAACAGATACGAGTACGCGGCCACGGGCTGAGGCTCGGGAAGGGCAGCACCGACGACCTGCGGAACGACCAAGCCCGCGGTGCCCAACGCCATCCCAATCGGATCACCGGAGGCGGCGCTCCAAGCGGCGCCCGCCAGGCCCAGAGACCACGACGATAGATTCCGACCAAGTGCGGCCCTTGAGCTGCGTTGGAGATCATGAGCGTTATCGGCAAGCTCTTGTCGACGCTCGAGCAGAAGCTGCATCCGGTCACCCTTCTCGGGGACGGTGCAAAGCTCGGCGAGGAACCGCCGGAGGTCACGCATGTATGTCTTGTGCTCTGGCCCGTGACTCGCTCGAAACTCGAGAACTTCGTCCAGCGGGACTGGATCAAGATCGAACGTGACCGGCTCCAGATCGAGCGACACAACGCTGTGGGCCGACGGCAGCGGCTCACGTGAGAGGAGCGCCACCAGATCCGCGACGGCAGCGCCATGACCTGTCGTGGGGTTCATGACGACGTTCTGCGAGGCAGAGGCCAGTCTTGCCAGCTGTCCGAGTAGGACGAGAATGGTCGTTCGAACAACAGGGTGCAGCGGGATGGATACCCCGTCCTCGCTGGGCCTGGCCAGCGCCCTCGCCTCCAACTCTTCGACCAGCATGTCCGCCAGCTCTACGTCAGCGCCGTAGCCGATTCGGGATTGCGACAGCTCAGCAAAGTGCTGAGTCTCGGGCAGGTCGTCGAAGACGCCGGCGGTAAGGAGCTCCACCATCACCTCTGCAAGCTTGAGGGCGATGTCGCCCGTGACCCAAGTCTTGGGCTCGAGGACGCGCAGCAGACCGAGCTCCTCGAGCGGAATAGCCATGCTCGGGTCGGCAACGTGGTGACGCCCGTACATGTACCCAGGGAGGAGGATGTCAATCTCGTCGAAGAAGAGGAGCAGGGTCTTGATCCAGCCGCTCTCGTCTGGGTGCCAGTACGGGGCGGGGTAGTAGTAGGCAGCCTCGATCTGATCCGACATTGGTTTCCTTCGGCGTGTGCCCTCGCCTCGCTCGGCAGCGGGGGACCACATCCTACCGACGCGGTTCACGCCGAACTTGCAGTTCGTGACCCAGCGCGGTCTTCGGACGTGTGGCGCTGCGGCGTGGTGCTGCGGAGTGCTGACGGTGACGCCAATGAGCCCCCTTGCGAGCGAGTCACCAGCCCTCGCTCGGGATGCCAAGGCGCCAGAACGACCCAAACCGACGCTTCCTTGGGGCGTGCTCGGTGGTCAGATCGGCATCACTACTTCGTCGCTCAATGCCACGGCACGAGTGCGTATCCCAGTCCTGTCACAGTGCTTCGCAACTATCCCCAGATGGAAAAGAGGACGTGCGCGTGCCGATGACTCCCTACCGACCCATCTCGCCACGCCATGCCACCGCCGTTGTCGCCGTTCGCTATCTCGCGTCCGTGTGCGACGGTGCCGTCCGACGCGATGGCCACGGCTTCAGCTCGGACCACGTGGCCTACGGCCACTGGCTCGCTGGACTCCCGCTCGACAGGTGGACGCCCGCAGCGCATGCAGCGGCGCGCCAGCTCGTGCGGGTCTACCGCAACCAGCTCACCCGAGCCGGGTTCGCTCCGGCCGACATCGTCGCGGGTCGACGGCCTCGTCGGATCAGCCGACGGGCGGCCTCCCGGCTTCGTGCCGGATGGGCCAGCGATCCATCGGGACTATATGAGTGGCGGTGGTGGAACGGCCTGCGGTGGACCGAGCACGTCGACGGCTGATCACAAGTGACGCAGCGCCGAGGCCAGTCTCTCAGGCAGCTCGGACCACATTTCATCACATCCGCCTCGACCGAAAGCCCGATCGGCGGGCACGTCGAGGGCGTCAGCGACGGCATCGGCCACATCGACGGACAGCATCCGTGGATGCCCGTCGGCGAGTAGCTCGGAGACGAGCACTGCATCAAGCCCGAACCCGCGAGCAATGACCAGAGGCGGGTCGCCGGTCCAGAGCTGCCAGGCGAGGAGCCAGTTGCGCAGCGGCCGGGTCGGCACCATGTCGGGAGCAAGGTCATCGATCAAGGTTCAACCTCTGGTCTGTGTCGCAGATCGCCCATTCGGCCGACCCGATGCGGTGCTGGACAACGGCGGTTCGGTCTCCGACCCGCCACAGAGCCCGGCCCCGCACGAGCTGGGGGAGCAGCTGGGCCTGGTACGTGCTTAGTCCGAGCATCTCGGTCGCCTCCGAGACCTGATCGCTGGATTGACGGAACAAGATCTGGGTCTGGGTGTCGGCGAGGATTCCCATCGACACCTTCGCTGCCGAGGTGCCGTCGTCGGACTGGGCCCTGAGGTCGGCGATCCGGTGGGCGACGCTGATGTTGGCCACCCCGTAGGACCTCGCCAGCTTCTGGCACGACTGGTAGTACTTCGCCACACGCTCGGAGCCGAGCAGCGCCCAGATCTCCTCGAGCACCTGGACTCGCCGGGGAACGTGGTCCGACTCCGGAGCGGCGAGGAGCGACTGCAGCCATCCCGTCGCTGCGATCATCACGGCGGTGAGTGCCGCTGTGTCCTGGTGAACGGCCGAAAGGTCGATGACCACGCCTCGACCGGTCCAGTCGAGCCGCTCGGTGCTGTGGCCGTCGAACATCCCACGGAGCTGACCGTCGAGAAGTTTGCCGAGGGCGTGGCGGACGTTCTGGATGTCGCGTGCGAGGTCCCGGGCCGTTTCAGCCTGGGCTCGTCGGGTCATATCGTCGGTTGGGTTGACCAGCAGGTCAACAACATCGGCGAGCGTCGGCTCTGGCCCGGACCGCTCGCTGGTGACGGCGTCGACCGTCCAGCCGAGGGCAGCGTCTTCGAGCGGGGTCAGCTCCCGGTGCAGCACTGAAGCGGCGAGGGCAGCGACCATCTGCGAGCGTCGAGTCCGCAGTTCGTCGACGTCGGTCATGGCCGGGCCGGCGTCGAGCGGGTTGAGGCGGGTCTGTCCCCCGGGGTGGAGACGAATGCGGGCGAGTCCGAGCGCGTCGGCGAGCGGCCCGTATTCGCCCTTGGGGTCGAGAACTGCGCACCAACGCGGACGCCCGCCCGGGGATCCGAGCAGACCGATCGACCGGTAGAGCAAGGTCTTGACCGCGGATGACTTACCCGACCCGACCATGCCGAGCACGAGAATGTTCGGCGAGGTGATGAGCCCGTCGGTGTAGGCCTGGAACGGGTCATAGCACCACGCGGTGCCGCCTGCGGAGACGTCTTCGCCCACGTAGATGCCTCGCGGGCCGAGGCCGACGCCGGCGTGAAACGGGTAGAGGGCGCTGACGTGGGCGTTGGTGGCCCGGTGCCGGGGTAGCCGAAGTCCGGGCGTGCGCCAACGGCTGAGCAGGGAGGTCACAGCCACTCCTTCGGGACGACGCCTCGGGCAACGGGCAAGGTGACGACCATCGCCAGGTCGTGGCGGCCGTGGAGCGGCTTGGTTTCCATGCCGAGTGACCCAGTGATCTGGGTCAGCTCGGCAACGGCGTCGTCGAGGTCCTCCAGGGTTGATGCGGTGACGACCAGGATGCCGACGTAGACGAATTCGCCCCAGCCGCTGACGAGCTCCTCTTCTCGCTCCTCGACGGCCTGGCGTGCTCGCCGATGGTGGGCGCCGACCCGGAACCCCTTCTCGGCTCGGTGCATGGCATCGGATTCGATCTTGGCGGAGTCGCGGACGACGGTCCGCTGGCTTCTCGACCGCGAGAGCGGTTCGAGAACGACGGCCATGGTCCGAACACAACCGGCGTAAAGCATGAGGTCGGACAACCACGCGGCGTCGACGTCGAGGCGGGGCCATTCGGTAACCCGCAACGCTCGATGCCAGACGCCATCGGTCTGCCACGCAGACCAGGTGCTCGTGGTGGCCGAGGGCATCGCGTTGCTGGGACTTGTCGCTCCTGCGGTCTCGCCGAGGCTTCGGGATCGGGTGTCGAGCACCATCCGCTGCGAAGGATCCAGTCGGAGTCGCATCGCCCGGGCCCACTCCGACGGTGACAGCACTCCGGAGACGGTCAGCCCGCTGCCTTCGAGGCGGTGCCCGAAGAGGCGCAGTTCGGTGAGGAGAGCCTCGACGGCGGCGTGGAGTCGGTCCGTCTCGTCCCGCTTCTTGCGCACCTTGCCCACGGCGAGGGTCACCGTCACGAGCACTTCGTGACGCGTGGTGTGCGAGCCGGCTTCTCGGAGCAGTCGTTCGTAGGCGGCTCGCACGTCGTCGAGCGGGTCGGCGGCCATCTGTTCGGCCAGCCACGTCCGGTGCTCATCGAGCCCGGCCGGCGCGGCCCATTGCGCCCAGCGCACGCTGACCACGGGGTTGCGTTCGGACACGAACGCACCGATCGACCGGCCCCAAGCATCGACGAGCCACTCCTGCTCGATCGGCTCGACGAGGCTGAACTGCCGGCCCGTCACCCGCAGCGTGGCGGCGACCGTCTCGGCCCGAGTGTCGTGAGTGACCACCGCCCGCGTCCCGGGCGGCCCCAGGCTGAGGTGGGCTACGTCAACGATCAGGACGTCGAGATCCTCAAACGGTGGGGGAAGCGACACGTCGCCATCGCCTCCCAACAGGGGAACCGGCTCGAACCAGGTGGCAGGTGGTCGTGTCCTCGTCTTGAGCCACTGCGCGCCGAGCGGGAGCTGGCCGACGACTGACTCGCCGCCGACTCGGGCTGCTCCAAGACCCGCTGCGACCGCCAGCACCAGCACTCCGGCCAGCGGCGAGACGAGCACCATCGCTACCGCACCCAGTGTCACGCCGACGGCGATAACGAGCAGTTGCACCAGACCGAGCCCGAACATCCATCCGGTGCGATCGACCGGCGACAGCCGAAACCGGCGGGGTTCGCGAACCGACGTCGTGGTCATACCTGACGCCTCTCGCTGCCGAGGGGCGGTGCCTGTCCACTATCCGATCCACCGGCTCCGGATGCCGGAGTCGTCGACTCCTGCGGCTGCCGCGCCGACACAACCACCGGCCCGCCGCCCGATGCCGCTCCACCGCCCGACCTGGGACCGCCCGAGCGAGGAGAGCCGAACGGCGCCGCAGATCCAGGACTCGATCCTCCGCCGCCGATGACAGGCACCGCTCCGAGCGAGCTGCCAGCACCTCCGACGCCACCCGTTGCCCCCGAGGCTCCACCGGCTCCTCCGGTGCCGGCGAGCTTGGAGATCCCAACCGTCGCCGCAACCGCCATCGATGCGCCGGCCACTGCCGATCGCATGGGGGCACGTTCCACACCGGCCGCTGCGGTTGCCGCTTCGACGAGCGGGAAGGCCTTCCAGATCAACCAGGGCATGAACGCCGCCATCAACATGACGGCAACTCCGGTCATCATGCCCGCGAGGTCGACCTCCTCGCCTGCTCCGATCCCATTGCTCGACTCGATCCCCGCTGCGCCAACACCGAAGGCCACGGCGACGCCGAACTTCGACAGGATCAGCGCCACGCCCATCTCGATGGTGCGGCGGGCGATCTGTCGGGTGCCGGGATGCGCCCGGGTGGCGAAGCCGAGCGGGGCGAGCACGATCAGGATGTAGATCAGGGCCGAGCGCACCAAGAGTTGCAGCCACACCAGCAGGGCGCCGATCACGAACAGCAGACCAAAGATGATCCCGAGCAGCCCCGCGCCGGTGAGCAGGTTGACGGCGGCCAGCGAGGCCGAGAACTCGCCCATCGCCTCACCGACATCGCCGGTCACGCCCAGCGACGCGGCGTCGACGATCCTGATCAGTATCCAGGCGACCGTTACTGACATCACCATCAGCAGGATCGAGGCGGGCACGTCCACGAGAGCGGTGCGGATGATCGCGCCTGGCTCGCCGGCGGCAAGCGATCGGATCACTGCGGCGAGGAAGAAGGCAAGGAGCAACGCCATCGACATGCCGAGCACGACCTGACGGATCGGCGTCACCGCATTGAAGAAGCCGCCGTCGAGGTCGACACCGGTTGTGGCGTTCATGGCCGTGATGATCGAGTCAGTCACCGCGGTGACGGCATCGGCGATGAGGCCGAAGACGAACTCGACCACGAGATTCAGGACGGACTCGCCGGCTGCCTCGGCGGCGCCACCGATGAGGCCGCCGACGCCGTCGATCACGTCGTCGATCGGGTTGAGGTCGATGGCCAGGATCACGAGCCCCACCCCTCGTCGCTCAGCCCAGCGGTTTCAGAGATGAGCTCCGCTGCGGGCGACGCAACGGTCGAGGCTGGCCGGACCGGCGTGGGCCCATCACGAGATACGAGATCGGCCATGCGCCACTCCCCCGCTTCCCACTCGACGGTGTAGGTGGCTGTGCGCCACTGCTCGACGGCCAACTCGTCGCCGTAGACGAGCACCTCGACGTACCAGACCGAGACCTCCCACCCGTCGCCTGCCGGACGAGCCGACGTACCGAGCGGTGCCACATGGGCGGTCAACCCGCCAGGCACCGAGAGCTCGACGTCGGCGAGCGTGGCCTCAACCTGGGCAGCGAGACGATCGGCCGATGCCTCGGTCGAGATCGACCGCTGCAGTGCCGCCCCTTCGACCGGCGTCATCGCCACAACGTCCTCGGTCAGCTCGAGGAACCGAAGCGCGGCGGTGACGGTACTTTCCTCCGTTGGAGCGAACTCGGAATCCGGCGGCGTCGGGACGCCAGCGTCCTGCAGCACTCCATCCGCGGATGCTGAAGACGGCATGGTCGACTGCGTCGATATCTCCGAGCCCAGCGATGTCGGCGGGCTGTTCTCGATGCGCGTGACCGAGTCTTCCTGCCCGAAGAAGTATCCGAGGTAGCCCACGATCGCGAGTGCGAGAGGAAGGCGCAGTCTGCGGAGGAGCCGTCGCATCACAGCCCCGACAGCTCGTCGACGATCGTCGGAGCGAGTCCGACGACGATTGCACCAGCTGCACCGCCGAGGGCGAACACCCGACCGCGACCGCCCTGCATCGAGTTGCCCGTGACCTGCGACAGCCCCCATACGGCACCGCCGATCAGCAGCGACGCGAGCGACCCGGCCAGGCCGAGCCACATCAGCCAGTTCAGAACATCCTGGGCCAGATCGGCCCCCGGGAATCCGTTATCGGGTGTTGCATCCACCTGCGCCAGCACTCCGCCAACGCCACCGAATGATCGAGCCACGTGCAGACCTCCTTCTCGTTGAGACACCCCACCAGGGACACCAACCCGACCCGAACGCGACAGAGAACTCCTGCGATCTCGTCGCGCTTGCCGAAATCCCAGGTCCCTGGACTCGACATGGACACCGAACACAGCCTCGACGCCAAGGTCATCGACCTCGCCAGGATCTCCGAGCCCGCCCGCCAGCTCGTCGCCATCTATGACGGCATCCGCCGTGGCGACCCGCCAGTCCCCGGGCGTCTCGACAAGGTCCTCGGACTACTCGGCGATCTACCCAGGCCACCGGGCCAGCTCGGCGCGGACCTCGATCTCTTGGCCAGCGGCGGCGATGGCTTCGAACGAGACCAAGTCGTAGCTGCAATCGAACGACTCCGCCGAGTCAGCTCGCTCGGCGCTCGACCGCCTGAAGCAGCTGAGCCGACACGGCGTCGTACACGCCGCCAGGGGGCGCCATCGCCATCAGTTCAGCTCGAACTTCCCGGCATCTCCAACGAAGGGAACACCCCATGAACCACATCACCATCGCCGGCAGGCTCGAGGACGATCCGGTTCGCAAAGAAGCCAACGGCAGCGTCGTTTGCTCGTTCCGACTCGCTTCAGGCCGCAGCGGCGCCAAGGCCGGCCGCCTCTGGATCGACGTCGACACCTGGGGCCACCTCGCCGGCGTCTGCTACCAGCACCTCGCCAAGGGCCGTCACGTCCTCGTCGCCGGCCGGCTCACCCAGAAGCAGTGGGCCGACCCGACGACGGGCGAGAAGCGCACTCGATACCTCGTCACTGCCACCGAGGTCGACTTCCTCGAAGGCCCCTGACCTGCGGCCCCGGCGGCGATCGGGGACGGAAGTCGCTTAGGCGACGCTAGGGCCGACGGATCTCTTCTGTCACGCTTGGAGACTGCACGCTCAGTACTCCCAGCCGTGCCAGACTCGTTCGATGGTGCGAACCGAGGGCTTGACAGTTGACGCCGGTTGAAGAGGTACTGGATCGGCTGAGGGCCAGCTCCACGACAGAGAAGCAAAAGGGGGACCGGTTTGAGGAGCTGATGGCCCACGCGTTCAGGACCGACCGGACTTTCGCCAAGCAGTTCACCGACGTGTGGCTGTGGGAGGAGTGGCCGGGGAAGACCACGGTAGACATCGGCGTCGACCTGGTGGCCAGAGCGCCCGATGGCGGGCTCATCGCCATCCAGTGCAAGTGCTACGACCCCCAGGCGACCCTCGACAAGGGCGACGTCGACTCGTTCATCTCGGAGTCCTCGAAAGCGCACTGGGCACGGCGGATCATCGTATCGACCACCGACAAGTGGTCGAAACACGCCGAAGAGGCCCTCGAGGGCCACACGATTCCAATCGAGCGGCTCGGTGTCGACCACCTCGACGCGATGACCGTTGACTGGTCGACCTACGACATCACCAACCCGAAGGGCCTGAAAGCCACCGCCCGCCACGTCCTTCGCCCTCACCAGGAGGTCGCGGTCGAGAAGGTGCGGGCCGGCCTGGCCGAATACGACCGGGGCAAGCTGGTCATGGCCTGTGGCACCGGAAAGACCTTCACCGCCCTGCGGATCGCAGAAGATGTGGCGGGTCCCGGCAAGTCGGTGCTGTTCCTCGCTCCGTCCATCGCGCTTGTCGCCCAGTCGCTCAAGGAGTGGACCGCCGAGGCGACCGTGGCGATTCGGCCGTTCGCCGTGTGTTCGGATGCGACGGCGGGGAAGGCCGACACGGCTGACAACGCCACGACCCACGACGTGGTGATCCCGGCCACGACGGACCCTTCGGCGCTGGTCGAGGCGAACGTCCACGAGCCCGACGACGGGACGATGACGGTGGTGTTCTCCACCTACCAGTCGATCGAGGTCATCGAAACCCTGCAGAGCGAGACAGGCCTGGTCTTCGACTTGGTGATTTGCGACGAAGCCCACCGCACGGCTGGGGTGGCATCGGTGGGCGAGGCCAACAAGGTGTTCTCGATCGTCCACGATGACACCCGCATACCGGCAGCGAAACGGCTCTACATGACCGCCACGCCCCGCCTGTTCAAGCCCAACGCGAGAGACGCCGCCGCGGAGCACGACGCCGTGCTCGCGAGCATGGACGACGCTGACTTCTTCGGTCCCGAGCTCCACCGGCTCGGCTTCGGCGAGGCCGTCGAGCAGGGCCTCTTGGCTGACTACCGAGTGCTCATCCTGGCCGTCAACGAAACGGCGATCTCCAACTCGTTCCAGCAGCTCCTCTCCGAAGGAGACGGCATCATGACCTTGCCGGATGTGGCCCGCTTCGTCGGCTGCCTCTCGGCCCTGGCCAAGCTCCCGGGCCAGGGCGGCGCCGGATTCAGACCAGGTGAAATGCCGATGCAGCGAGCCGTGGCGTTCTGGTCGAACATCAAAGAATCCGAGCGGTTCGCCTCCCAGTTCGACCAGGTGGCCGAGGCCTACTTCGACCAGCTCGAGTCTGACGGCGAGGACATCGCTCCTCTGCGAGTCCCGACTCGCCACGTCGACGGCACCGACAAGATCTCGTCCCGTAGGGCCGACATCCGCTGGCTCAAGGAGACCCCGCCCGAGGGCGAGTGTCGCGTGCTCACCAACGCCAAGTGCCTCACTGAAGGTGTTGACGTCCCGGCGCTCGACGCGGTGATGTTCCTGACCCCCCGCAAGTCCCGAATCGACATCGTCCAAGCTGTCGGGCGCGTGATGCGCAAGCCGCCCGGCAAGCAGCTCGGCTACGTCATCCTCCCCGTCGCAGTTCCAGCAGGTCTTGACCCGGCGACGGCGCTGGACAAGAACAAGGACTACGACGCTGTCTGGGAAGTACTCCAGGCGCTACGCGCCCACGACGAGCGGTTCAACGCCTACATCAACCAGATCGCTCTCGGCACAGGTGGCCCCGATCCCGACGGCAAGGTCGTGGTCGTCCCCGTCGACGGACCCGACATCGAGCAGGGGTCGATGTTCACCTATGAGGAGTGGACCGGGGCGATCTACTCGAAGATCGTCGCCAAGGTCGGCACACGCACCTACTGGGAAGACTGGGCCCGCGACGTCGCCGCCATCGCCGCCAGCCACGAGACCCGGATCCGCTCGATCCTCGCGGCCCAGCCGGCGGCGAAAACGTCGTTCGACGAGTTCGTGACGGAGCTGCGGGCCACCCTGAACGACGGCATCAGCGACGACGACGCCGTCAGCATGGTGTCCCAACACCTCATCACTCGCCCAATCTTCACCGCTCTGTTCGGCGACGACTCCTTCGCCACCGCCAACCCGGTTTCGCAGGCAATGACAGGGATCGCCGAGGTGCTCGACGCCCACAACCTCGAGGCCGAGACGGAAAAGCTCGACGGCTTCTACCGCTCGATCCAGCGCCGGGTCGAGGGCATCCATCCGGACGATGGCGAAGCCCGTCAGAAGATCATCAAGGACCTCTACGGCCGGTTCTTCAAGATCGCCTTCCCCAAGGTTGCCGACTCTCTCGGCATCGTCTACACGCCCATTGAGGTCGTCGACTTTATAATCCGCGCCGTCGAAGCCGCCCTACACGAGCACTTCGACGGAGCGTCATTGTCCGACGAGGGGGTGCATGTCCTCGACCCCTTCACCGGCACCGGGACCTTCATTGCGCGACTGATCCAGTCCGGCTTCATCAAGCCCCACGACCTGGCCCGCAAGTTCGCTGGCGAACTGCACGCCAACGAGATCCTGCTCCTCGCCTACTACATCGCCGCAGTGAATATCGAGGCCACCTACCGGCAGGAGGCCGCCCGCCTCGGCAGCACCGATCCGGGCTACGAGCCGTTCCCCGGCATCGTCCTCGCCGACACGTTCCAGCTCGGTGAAGCCGGGGAAGGGTCTGGCGCGCTCGACGTATTCCCGGTCAACAACGAGCGCGCCGTCGCCCAACGGAAGCTCGATATCCGTGTGATCCTCGGCAACCCGCCCTACTCAGCCGGGCAGGAATCAGCCAACGATGACAACGCCAACCTCAAGTACCCACAGCTCGACGCCTCGATCACGTCGACCTATGCCAACCGATCGACAGCCAAGCTCAAGAACAGCCTCTATGACTCGTACGTCCGCGCGTTCCGGTGGGCGTCTGACCGGCTGCTCAGGTCGCCGCACGGAGGCATCGTCGCTTTCGTGACCAATGGCGGGTTCATCGATGACAACACGTTCGATGGCTTTCGGCTATCCGTCGCTCAAGAGTTCCACCACCTCTACGTCTTCAACCTTCGCGGCAACCAGCGCAAGAGCGACTGGCGGAAGGAGGGAGGGAAGATCTTCGATGCTGGGAGCCAAGCGACGGTGGCCATCTCGCTGATGGTGAAGGAACCCGGCGCAGCGGCCGATTCCGGTGCTGTGCTCCACTACCGAGAGATCGGGGAACGTCTCACCAGAGACGAGAAGCTCAGCACCCTGGCACAGTCGATCCTGCCCGCCGTCGATAGACCTCCTTCGATCGCCGAGGAGCCATGGGAGACGCTGGCACCCAACGTGTACGGCGATTGGATCAACCAGCGATCCGACTCGTTCACCGAGCACCTGTCTGCACTCCCGGAGGACGGAGGGCCATCCCTGTTCGGTCTTCGGTCGACAGGGCTTAAGACAGGGAGAGATGCCTGGAGTTTCAGCAGCTCGGAGTCCCAGTTGTTGATCCGGCAGGCCGCGATGATCGACGTCTTCAATGACGCAGTTCGCGCCGGACTTACCGAAGCGACGCTCCCATCTGAGCTCCGCTCCGAGAGGCTGTTCAAGTGGACCGATCGGGACTACCGCCGGTTGGCAAGTGGGCGTCCCTACGACCCTCGCACGGACATCGACGTCCTGGAGGGACTCTACCGGCCGTTCCACCCGCGATCGGTGAACGCGGCTCCTGCCCTCGTGAACCGCTCGTCGCTCGCAAGGCGCTTGTACCCCAACCGAGCCGCCGCCACCCTGGCGATCTGTGTTCCCCCGCCGGGCTCGATGGCCCCGCCCTTCTCCGCCCTGATGACAAATCGCGTGATCGATTCCGGGCTGTACGCCTCAAGCGCCACTCTCATGCTCGCCCACCGAGTCTTCGATCCGCCTAGCTCGGCGTCCGACCAGCCCCCTGGGCTCTTCACGCCAGAGCTTGGGTGGCAGCACAACGTCACTGACCACGCCCTGGGCGTGTACCGCGCACTGGATCAGACGATCGAGAAGGACGACATCTTCTTCTACGTCTACGGCATCCTGCACTCACCTGCCTATCGCACCGCTTTCGCTGCCGACCTGAAGAAGTCGCTTCCACGTATCCCGCAGGTGCCGACAGCCGAGGGCTTCTGGGGATTCTCGAACGCTGGCCGCGGGCTGGCCACGCTTCACACTGAGTACGAGGACGTTGAGGTGTGGCCCGACCTGACCTTCGTGACCGCCGACGGGTTCGACCCCGCCAGCGCCGATGCCTACCGGATCACGAAGATGAAGCACCCGAAGGTCACGGACCCGGCGACCGGGGCCAAGGTCGACGACCGGACCCGGATCGTCTACAACGACCGCATCACGATCGAGGGCATCCCGGAGGCGGCGTATGGCTACGAACTGGGATCGCGCTCCGCAATTGCCTGGGTGATGGAGTCGTGGCGAATCAAGACCGACAAGGCATCCGGCATCACCAACGACCCCAACGACTGGGCCACCGAGCACGACGACCCCACCTACATCCTCGACCTCGTCGGGCGGGTCGTCACCGTCTCGATGAAGACACTCGACATCATCGCTGCTCTGCCCAAGCTGGCCCTGTAAATCGCCCGCTTGCCTGCCTACGCCCTACGGTTTGCGAGGCCGACGGAGTGCCCATAGACCCTCCGCTGGACCAACCCGATGATGAGGGGTGTCGCGGCATCTCCGAACCGTCTGATCAACTCGCTCGCTGAAGCCTGGCGGCGGCGATGATCGCTTCTGTCTCCTTGTCCGGCGTTTCCCAGCAACCCCCATCGGAGAGGCGAGCGCAGAGCTCGCTGTACAGCAACTCGACTTCGTCGAACGCTCTCTCGGCGGTCGCGGCACGAAGCTTGATCCGGTAGAGCGCCTCGTGTCCGGGCACGAGGATGAGTCCGCGATCCGCCGCCTCGGCAGCCTGATCAGCCCTCCCTTGGTCGAGGAGAATCTCTCCAAGCCTGTGGCTGGCATCAACGACCTCGCTCTCGATTCGGCGGTACACCGACGGATCCTCATTCAGCCAGTCGAATGAACCTGGGGCGCAGTCGGCGCCTGGGCTGCCGCTGAGGACGCTGAGCGCCGCGTCAAGGAGATCCGCGGCATCCTCGTCGGAACGCTTCTTGGCTTCAGTGATGAGCGCGGAGGCTCGGGTCCAGTCGCAGCCGACCTCATCACTCAGCTCGTAGTTCCCCGTGTTGGTGGCGGCCGTGAGGCGCTGCTCGCCGTCGTCGCCGGTGCCGAGAGCCGTTCGGAGCTGGCTGAGTGCGTTGTCAGCGGTGGAGCGGTTCGTCGCCGTTGGCCAGAAGGCGTCTCGGAGTCGTTGCGAGGAGACGTCTCGGTGGTAGGCGAGGTAGCACAACACCGAGAGCTGCTTGGTCGGGATCTCCTTCTCGAGCCCATGGACCTTGGGCTGTCGGGTGAGGATCCCGACCTCGATCGGTCGTGGCGCCATGACCCGCTCGACGATGTCCGTATTGCTCTCAAGCTCGCCGTTCTCGGGCGGGACAGCTTCGGTCTCGTCGGGCGCAGCAGCCTGCGGCTCCGTCTCGGCATTCTCCAGCAGCTCGCCCAACAACACTGGCTCCGACGGCTGCGAGGCAAGTGGCTCGAAGGCGAGGCCGTACGGTTCGAGTACGCAGCCATCATCGGTGAAGTGGACTTTCTCAGCCCCCGGCAGTTCTGCGACTGCGAGAACGGCGAGTGGCGTGTTCACGAGCGCCGCCGCATCGCCAAGTTGACGGGCGACGTCGTCATGGTCGGGGCCAATGAGGACGATTCGGGGGTGGAAGACTTCACCGGTTGCGACTCGCTGGCGGTAGGGGGAATCGGCGAGTCGATCGTTGAGCTTCGTCATCTCCGCAACGCAGGCACGGGTCCACGCAGCCGGGTCGGGTGGGACGGTCACGTCAGGGAGGTGCGAGATGTCGTCGGGCATGCCGATCGCCACAACCTCGCAGTCGTGGCTCCATGGTGTTGCAGTCGCTGCGACCGCCAGTGCCCGTTGCCAAGCTGCGATGCGCTCGGGTTGGCCGGCGAGCGAGAGCGCGCCGAGCTGTTCGAAGTCGACCAGGAGGTCACCGGCTGTCGTTCGCCCAACGGGGAGCAACCCGGGCGAGTAGGGGTGTGCTCCCGCAGCTTCGGCTTCGAGGTCGCCGAAGCTGAGATCAGCGTCGAGCCGCCACGTGGTCGGCCCTTCCGGCGTACGCACGAATCCGACCGGTGGATCGCACGGGTCGTCGAGCAGGACCTCGACGCCGAACTGACCGGCTCGCATTGCGATGATGGCGGGGAGCACGGCCTCGTCGGCCTGGGCCAACCGGTGGGTGAGGAATTTGTTGGTTGCCTCGACCCAGCGTGCCGCCTCGGTGTCGGCGATCGGTCGGATGGCAGCCTCGTATTCCACCGCTTCGAGTGGTGCTTCGTCGACTCGGGTTCCCGGCTCGCGTCTTGCGGCTTGGTGAGCGCGACGTCGGCGAAGCGTGAGTGCCAACGCGCCAGCGCTCACGCCAAGAGCACCGACGCCGAGCGCAACGAACGGCGCCGAGGATTCCGAGCCCTGGTCAATCGATATGTCAGAGAGGGCTGTCGGTGAGGGTCTCGCCTCTTCGGCCGTAGCTGTGGTCGGCGCCTCGAGAGCCGTTGGTGTCGGGGCCGCGGGTTCGACGATTGCCGGTTCGGGTGCCGCGGGCTCCTCGACCTCCGGCGGTAGCGGCTCCACGGCTGACTGTTCGGGCGCCAACGGGTCGGCGGGCACCGCGGGCAGCTCGAAGACCTGGCCGGGGTAGATGAAGTTGGGGTCGTCGGGTGGGAGGAGCTGGTCGTGGTTGAGCTCGACGACGTCGGCCCAGTAGAGAGCAACGTCGGTGTCGCTGGGCTCGCGGCCCCAGGCGTCGGTCATGGCTTTCTCGGCGATGGCCCAGAAATGATCGCCGGGTTCCACGTCGACTTCGACTGGTGCGGCCACGTCCGTCTCGTCGCTGAGCGGCAGCACCGCGTCGGTAGGCAGGCGGAGATCCCATCCAGCCTCGACCGTCTCGCTTCCGAGGGTGATGACCGTGCCGTCGGGCATGGTGCGGCCGAGATTTGCGTCTCGGATGTCGGTCCAGCGCAGCCCATCGCCGAGGGTGGCTTCGGCAATACTCCAGAACGTGTCTCGGGTCTCGGCGACGAAGGACTTGGTCGCGACGGCGGACTCAGCGGGACGGGTCTCGCTGGTCGGCCAGAGCTCCTCGATGGTGCCGACGTCCCACGTCACTTCGCTCGGGCTGGCCATCACGGGCTGAAGGGGGGCAGCTGCGGCGACCGCGTGCACGGTCGGAAGCATCGAGCTCGAGATCAGGGTCAGTGACGTGACGAGTCTGGCGGCGAGCGCCTGGAGTCCGGGGAGTATGGCGGCTTGTCGTGAAGTCTGGCCACGTGCGGCAGCAACGAACTCGATGGCGATGGCGTAGGCGAGCTGTGCCCAGCAGACCCAAGCGACGATCAGCAGGGTTCCCGACAGAAGTGCTTCAGTTCGGCTTGTATCGGAGGCGAGCTGGTCACCAAGGGTGCCGAGGATGCGGACGCCAGGTAGTCCACCGAGCTGCCAAAGCACGGCCGGGATACCGATCGTGAGCGCTGCAATGGCGACGAGCGAACTAGTGCCCCGGATGAGTTCGGCAATTCGGCGGATCATGGTGCTCCTTGGACGCCGAGGACGGCAGTGGCAGATTCGGTCGCGGTCACGGTCCAAGGGCCGGGGAGGAATTGGGTGTCGACCCGGAGCTGCACGGTGACGGTCACGGTGTCGTCGGTGACGGTGATGGTTCCGGTGTGGCCGATGGCGGCGAGGTACTCGCCCGCGGCCTGGTTGGCGGGTCCGGGATCGAGATAGGCGATGCCTGAGCTGCGGTAGGCGTCGGTGTCGATGTGCTGGGCGCCGGCCCGGGCCGCGTTGTCGGCGATATCTCGGGCTTCGGAGAGGGCGCCGAGTTTGCGGCCGCCGTCAACAGCGAGACCGGCGACAATGAGGAACGCGACACCGAGGACGGCGATGAAGATGCTGACCGCCCCTCGCTCCCGATCGCCATGGTGGGAGTGGCAGGTCATGGGTCGCTCCGGTAGGTGTCGATCACTTCGGTGGCAGTGCTAGTGAAGTTGCGGGTGCCGGGGACCGAGAGGCTGGCGAGGTCGGAGAACGACGCGCCGCAGGTGATGGTGACGCTCACCCACCCACCTGGTTGGAACTGGCCGAGCCCGACAGCGACGTCGAGCCCGTCGCTGCAGCTGAGCCCGGAGCTACTGAGGTTGGCCTCGGCCATCTGACGGGCGTCGGCATCGGCCTGCGCCGGAGACCCGGCCAAGCTCGCGGCTCGAGCGGCTTCGTGTGCGGCGCTGCGGACGTCGTTCTCGGCTTGGGCGACCCGGCCGGCGAACACGATGAGGAGCATGAACGCGGTGAGGAACCCGGTCATGACGACGGCGAACTCGGTCGATACGGCACCGCGCTCGCCTCGGCGCCTCATCGTTCGTCCTCGGGGATGAAGCGTTCGACGGGGCCTACGGCTCGGGCGGTGACCGACCAGGCACCGGGCAAGATGCTGAAGCCGAGGTCGCCGTGAACGGCGACGGTCACGGTGTCGGTGCTGCGGTTGACGTCGACCGAGACGTTGCGGAGGTTGCCTGCCTGGCCGAGTATCGCGTGCGCGCCGGCTTGTCCGTCGGCGGTGGTGGCGTTGGCAACCTGGGCCGCGTCGAGGGCCTCCTCGGCGGCGGTCTCGGCGGCTTGTTTCGCGTGCCACCAGAGGCCGACCTGCACCGGGAGCACGACGAGCAGTATCAGCACAGGCATGAGGACAGCCAGCTCGGTGGCCGTGGCCCCTCGTTCGCTGTGCCGTACCCGTTTGATGCGGGCATGGTTCCGGTTCACCGTCAGGCGGGGGCCGGCACGGTGTCGGGGATGTTGTTGGCGTTGCTCTGCGCCTTGGCGATGAAGATCCCGCCGAGGACGACGGCAATGGCCACCATGGCGGCGATCACTACCGCCATCTCAGTGGAGATGGCACCGCGTTCGTCGCGGATGTCAACGCCGAGGAGAGTCATGTTGTACTCGACGGCCAGTTGCATGAAATCGATGTAGTCACGCATCGCCTGCATGGTTCTTGTTTCCTTTCGCGGGTCGCCGACACGGTGTCGGCGAGGTTGGGTGGCTGGGTCTCGCTTCCTGGTCATCCCTCTTGTGTGGGGGTGGTGGGAGCGAACTGGCTGGCGCCGCCGTCGGATATGGCGTCGACGGCGCCGAAGGCGATGAACAGGACCAGACCGAGGATCATGACGACGACAGGAACGATCATCTTCTCGGTGCGAGCTTCGGCGTTGGCTTCGAGGTCGGCGGCCTGGGCCGTGCGCAGCGCGTCGGCCTTGGCAATGAGGGACTGCTTCACGCGGGCGCCGTGGTCGCCGGCGAGGGAGACCGTGGCGGCGAGTTCGCTGAGTTCGTTGACGCCGAGCTCATCGCCGAGTTGGGCGAAGGACTCCCAAGGACTTCGTCGGGTGAGACGTGCCCGACGGAGCGAGCGACGGATCTCGGCGAACGCCCAGCCGTCGCCGGCCTCAGCGGCGCCTTCGAGAGCGGACTCGATGCCGGCACCGCCGGCGAGAAGGATTGTGACGAGATCGAGGTAGGCGCTGAAGGCATGCTTGAACGCCTGCCGGCGGGCGGCGACACGTTCGGCCAGAGGGAGGTCGGGGTAGAAGAAGCCGCCGGCAGCCAGTACCAAGGCGATCACTGCGACGACCAGAGGTGATGGGCCGGTGCCGTTGGTGGCCAGCGCGGCTGACGCGACGACAGGAAGGGCGAAG